>LSNW01000014.1 GCA_001566965.1 Methylothermaceae bacteria B42
CTTTCGTATATTTCTTGCGTACTGTCATCTCTCACCTCAGTTTTTAAAAATTATCCCTTAACTGGGTGTCCGTGGGAATTAGACCACATTAGTTTGAGATGAAGAATAAAGCTGCTTGCCCGGCAAGGATGACAGCAACCTTTGGGTGAAGGCGTGTTGGGGGTGGAACAGGATTTGACGGGTTTCCCCTAGCTCGACGATTTTACCCTGGTCCATCACCGCGATTTGGTCGGCGATTTCGGCAACCACGGCCAAGTCGTGGCTGATGAACAGATAACTGACGCCGGTTTTTTCCTGAAGCCGTTTCAACAGCTCGATAATCTGCTGTTGCACGGAGACATCCAGGGCACTGGTGGGCTCGTCGCAGACAATCAATTGGGGTTCCACCGCCAAGGCCCGGGCGATGCAGATCCGCTGGCGCTGGCCGCCGGAAAATTCGTGGGGATAACGGAGCCTGGCCTCTGGTGAAAGATCCACTTGTTCGAGCAGTTGTTCGGTGCGTTTGATTCGGGCGGGTTTGCTCATTTCCGGGCGCAGTGACTTTAATCCTTCGGCAATGATATCGCCTACCAGCATTCTGGGGTTCATGGAGGAAAAAGGGTCCTGAAACACGATTTGCATGGCCCGACAGCGGCGCTTGATGGGCAGGGTATCCAGTTCCTGGCCGTCAAAGTACACTTGGCCGGAGGTGGCGGGAATCAGCTTGAGAATGGCTTTGCCCAAGGTGGTCTTGCCACAGCCGGATTCCCCCACCAGGGCCAGGGTTTTGCCTTTTTGCAGGGTGAACGAGACACCATCCACCGCCCGCACATAATCCACCACCCGTTTTAAGATTCCCTTGCGGATGGGATACCAGACCCGGAAATCACTCACTTGCAGCAAAGGCGGGGCGGGCTGGGATTGCCGCTGCAGGCAACTGTCCAGCTTGGGGAGGGCCGCGAGTAATTGACGGGTGTAGGGATGTTTGGGGTTGGAAAATAACGGGCCGTCTTTTTTGTTGAAAATTTCGACAATCTTGCCCTGTTGCATTACCGCGGCCTGGTCGGCGAGATCGGCCACCATCCCCAGGTCGTGGCTGATGAGCCACAAGGTCATTTGCCGTTGCTCTTGCAGGGTTTTGAGCAGTTTCAGAATTTGCGCCTGGATGGTGACATCCAGCGCGGTAGTGGGTTCGTCGGCAATGAGCAGATCGGGTTCGCCGGCCAGGGCAATGGCAATCATCACCCGCTGGCGCTGTCCACCCGACAGTTGGTGAGGATAGTCCCACAGGCGCCTTTCCGGTTGCGGAATGCCCACTTGGTGCAACAGTTCGATACAACGTATATGGGCGTCCTCGCCCGTCAATCCCAAGTGGATTTTCAAAGCTTCCATGATATGGATGGCGATGGATTTGACTGGGTTGAGCGAGGTCATGGGATCTTGGAAAATCATCCCGATGCGCTTGCCCCGAACCCGGTTCATTTGCCATTCGGTGAGCTGGAACAGATCGTCACCCTCAAGAACGGCTTGGCCCGATACGATTTTGGCGTCCGGCGGCAGCAGGCGCATGACTGACAGGGCGGTCATGGATTTGCCGGAACCCGATTCCCCTACCAAAGCAAAGGTTTCGCCCCGCTGAATGGCAAAGCTGACCGAATCCACGGCGGTGAAGACCCGCTCTGCTTGATGAAAGCGGGTGGTCAGATTGTCCAGGCGCAGGAGCGGGTCAGTCATTCAAGCCTTCCAACAATAAATACCTTACATCGTGCCAGTCGCCGTGGTCGATTAACACATCGGCATGGTTGCGGGTGATGCCGTGGCCGTGATAGGCAATGCCCATGCCGGCCATCGCCAGCATCGGGATATCATTGGCGCCGTCTCCCATGGCCACGGCTTGCTCGGGGTTGATGGCCAGTTTTTGACAAAGTTGCTGGAGAAATTCCGCTTTGACATGTTTATCCACAATCGGGCCTGTGAGCCGTCCGGTGAGCCGCCCTTGTTTGATTTCAAGCTGACAGGCGTGGGCGTCATCAATGGGGAGGGCTTGCCGTAAACGGTCGGTAAAAAAGGTGAAGCCGCCGGAGACCACGGCAATAAAAACGCCTCGTTGCTTGAGCCAGGCGAGGGTTTCCTTGGCGCCAGGGTTCAGCTTCATTTTCTCGTGGAATACCTGTTCCAACACTGATTCGGGCAGTCCTTCCAGCAGCGCTACCCGTTCCTTGAGGGCGGCGGCGAAATCCAGCTCCCCCGCCATGGCTTTTTCGGTGATGGCGGAGACTTGCGCGCGAAGATTCAGCATGGCCGCCAGTTCATCAATGGTTTCAATGGCGACGAGGGTGGAATCAAGATCGGTGATGAAAAGCCTGGCTTGGGTAGGATCAAACTTGAGCGGCAGGGTGTTGATATCACAGCCAAGAGGTTGCCGTAGATCTTCCAGCGCCAAAGGCTCGCGGTGATGCAGCAAGAGATAACCCTTGCCTTGTTGCAGCTCACCTAACGAAGAAAGGCGTTCCCGGTGCCCGGTTGGAAGGTTGGCCTGGTGAATGACGGTGCGGTAGGTCATGTTTCTGCTCTTCTAGGGTCAAAAGCGTCACGAACGGTGTCGGCAAACAGGTTGGCGGATAAAACAAAGGTGAACATAAACAGAAAGGCCGCAAGCAACGTCCACCAGACGATGGGATCGCGGGCCAGTTCCAGCCGCGCGCTATTGATCATGTTGCCCCAGCTTTGGGTGGTGGGGTCGACGCCGATGTTGACGTAAGACAGCACCGCTTCCGCCAGCACCAGTCCGCTAAAATCCAGCACCACGGATATCAAAACAATGTGAAAAAGATTGGGGACGATATGGCGGATCAAGATAACGGGATGGGAAACCCCCAGCGCCCGCGCTGCCTGGATATATTCCATTTCCCGCAGTTTCAGGGTTTCCGCCCGCAGCAGCCGACACAACCCCGTCCAACTGGTGATGCCGAGAATCAGGCACAAAAAGAACAGCCGCATATCGGCGCGAACCGCCAGATTGGCGAATTGATCCTCATGGGCCGCCATATAGACCTGAATCATTAAGATCGAGGCAGCAATCAAAAGGACACCGGGAATGGAGTTCAAGGTGGTGTAGGTGTATTGAATGATATCGTCAATCCAGCCCCGGAAATAACCCGCCAGGACCCCGAGCATGAGGGCAAAGGGAAGCATCACCAAGGTGGTCAAGGTGCCGATGACAAGGCCGGTGCGGATGCTTTTCAAAGTTTGATAGAGGACATCTTCTCCCACCTTGTCGGTGCCCAGTACATGGTATTTCAAACTCAATTCGGCCAGGGAAAAACCCAGTACCGATAATAAAATCACCGTCGTTGAGAGCGTGCCCCAGGGAACGTCGGAACAGCCAGGTTTCCCTTTTCTGAAAAAGTAAAGCGGCGACATGAGGAATACCCCGAGTCCCAGTCCTTTGAGGATGCCGATGGATGTGGTGGCGGCAATATCGCGCCATTTCTTTGCTGGGTTTTGTAGGTGGGCGCCGCCATAAACCAAACGTGGATAGCGCCACTCCCGGCTGCCATCAGTTAGCGTCATGTATTCTTTGGTATAGAGATGGGTAGCGAAAGGAGCCGAGTAGGTTTTTTCCATCCTTGTCTTTAAAGGCGCCACCCAAACATCGAACAGGCTGATCACTTCGCCGCCTCTGGTGCTCCGGAAATGCACGGAATCCAGTAGCCCGATGGCCATAAATGCCATCAGAATCAGTAGCGCCGCCATGCCCTTGCGGTTACGCAGAATTTTACGCCAGGGGCGGCGCAGATGTTCCTGGTGGCGGGCGTAAATCACCAGCAGAACAATGGCGGCGACCAGAATAAACAGTAAGGCATCAGTCCACAAGATCACGGGTATCATTGCAGACGCACCCGTGGATCTGCCAAGGTGTAGGAAATATCCGTCAGCAGGAGCCCCAGGATGTACAGAACCGACCCTAAAAACACCATGGCGCGGACAATGGCGAAATCCTGCCGGTTGATGGCTTCAATTGTGTAGCTTCCCAGCCCTGGAATGCTGAAGAAGGACTCAGTCAGCAAGCTGCCCATGAAGAGTAAGGGTAAAATCGCCACCACGCCGGTAAGAATGGGAATCATCGCGTTGGGGAGTACGTGGCGGAACAGGACCGTCGGTTCCGACAAGCCTTTGGCCCGGGCGGTGCGGACATAGTCCTTTTCAATTTCCTCCAAAAACAAGGTGCGGTACCAGCGCACCCCGGAACCAATGCCGGAGACCACCCCGACAAGCACTGGCAGAATAATGAATTTGATGGCGGTCAAGCCGCTTTCGTAACCGGAGATGGGCACCAGCCGCATCAATTTCCCAAACACATACTGGCCGGCGATAATGTAAAACAGCGCGGAGATAGACATCAGGATGACGCACCCGGTCACCCCGGCGGTTTCCAGATAGCTGCGCCGGAAAAAAACTAGCAACAAGGCAAAAGTAATATTAACCGCTAGCCCAAGGATAAGGGATGGGACGGCAATCGCCAATGATGGCCACATCCTTTCCCGGATGTCGGCGCCGATATTCCTGCCGCTGTCCGAGCGCCCAAAGCGGAATAGAAATAAATTGAGCGATTTCTGATAGAAAATCGTCTGAGTGATTTTTTTTACTCCTTCGGCCTGCTTGTTGTAAAACAAAGGCAGGTCATAACCGCGTTCGTGCTTCCATTTGTCGATGGCTTCCTGGGTGACATATTTATGCCCCAACTGCATCCGGGCCATGTCGTCGGGCGGATTGACGACGAAAAAGAGCAAAAAGGTAATCAGGTTGACGCCGATCAGAATGGGGAAGGCATAGAGAAGGCGGCGGATGAGGTAGGCTGTCATGGTTTTAAGTAATTATTCCGTAGTACGGGCCTTTGCCAGCTAACGTTGAGAATCATTACAGTAAATGTGGTTCATTTTGCTTTCAGATAACTGCTGATTGTTATTAAAATGTAAATTATACAACTTGGGTAATTCACTGGTTACAATCAGACAGCCTTTGCCTGCATTCGCCGCCGGTAGCTCAAATAGGCTGGCAGTACCGCTAAAATCAAAAACGCAAAAAGCAATCCAAGCGGCCACCACACCGGTTGATTCCATAACGTCCTTAAAACGGCTCTGGGCTGTGGTTCCAGACGCATGTATTTGAGGGCGTTGTTTGCCATCATGTTGGGTTTCACATTATGCAGCCATTGATGGTATAGGGAAAAGGATTTTGGATGAAAACCAAATACCCAGGGCGCATCGCGGCGGACGATATCCTGGAGTTTGGCAATTAATGCCAGGCGCTTGGGCGTATTGTCCATATTGCGCATTTGCAGGAATAAACGGTCGAACTCCGGGTTTTCATAGTTGGCGGCGTTTTCGCCGCCGTATTTGACTTTGCCGTTGGCGCTGTAGAGCAGGAAGAAAAAGTTTTCAGGATCGGGATAATCGGCGTTCCAGCCCCACATGAAAATTTGCGTGTTGCCGGTGCGGATTTTTTGCCGGAAACGGTTGTAATCGGTGGCGCGGATGACCAATTGGATGCCCAGTTTTTCGAATTGCTTGCGGTACCAGTTGAGGCGGGCTTTTTCATCCGGCCCTGAGGCGGAAGTATCAAAATACAGCAGCAGTGGCTGGCCGGTTTTCGGGTCCCGTCCCCCAGGGTAGCCTGCTTGGGTGAGTAGCCGGCGAGCCTCGTCAATGGATTTTCGAACCGGCCGGTTATTCTCCCAGTGGTAGACATAGGGGTTGATCCCTTGGGGACCGGAGCGATAGCCGAAGATACCCGGCGGCAATACGCCTTGGGCGGCGACGCCACGGCCATTCATAAAGATAGAGATGTATTCTTCGTAATCGATGGCAATGGAAATGGCTTGCCGCAGTTTCCTTTGCTTCTCCGTCAGGCCGCCGACGACCGGGTCCAGCATATTGAATCCCAAGTAGAAAATGGAAGGGGCAACGGCGGTTTCCAGGCATATGCCTTTGTCTTTCAAGGTATCGGTCAATTCAGCCTGTCCCTGGCTGCCAAAGCGGATGGCCTGCTCAAAACTGTCCGAGCCGATGCCAGAGGCTTCATAATAGCCCTGAAGAAATTTATTCCAGGCGGGGATAGATTCCCGCTCCAGGATGTATTTCACTTCATCGATGAAAGGCAGCGGCTTGCCGGCGTCAGCGAGCAATCCTTTCTCTTGGTCTTGGGCTTCTCCTTCGCGGGGATAAGTTTCCAGATGAAAGTTGGGATTCCTTTTGAGCACCATGCGGCGGTTGGGATTGTTTTCCACCAGCATATAGGGGCCGGTGCCTACCGGGTACCAGTCAAGGGTCAGGTTGCGTTCCTTGAGCGCGGGTTGATCATAAAAATGATCGGCTTCCCAGGGCATGGGCGCAAAGAATGGCATGGCCAGCCAATAGGAAAATTGCGGGTATTTACCGTGAATCTTGATGCTGTAACGGTAGCGGTCTATCTGTTTGACGCCTTCAAGAGGGTAGGGGCGAAGGTCGAAAAAAGCATCGGAGCCTTCTTGTTCGTAGCGTTGCTGCATCGCCTTGGCGAATTCCTTCAGGCCCACAATATGCTGCTTCATCAATCCAGCGATGGGGGAATGCAGTTGTGGATGGACCAGGCGCTTGATTTGATAAATGAAATCTTTGGCGGTCAATTCCCGGGTTCCGAGCTTGGGGAAGTCCATGGGCGTGCGGATGCCATCCAGCAGGTCTTGGGTCAGCCGGTGGTAAAGCAGGATGCCTGTTTTATTTTTGGCAAAGGCTGGATGGGGTTGGAAGCGGATCCCTTTTTTGATAGTGATGATATATTCACTGTAGGCAATGCTGTCAACCGGCGCGTCGGCGGGGAGAGGTCTGCCCCCAGCATCGTAGTATTTCACATCCGGCATGGTGGCGGCGGCCAAAGGTGCCAGGGTATAGGGACGCTTCAAGTAATGATATTGCAACGGCGGTTCGTAGATCTGGGCGATCAGGCGGTATTCGTCGCTGCTGTAAGCCACCGCAGGATCGAGATGTTTGGGGCGTTCGGAGAAAGAGGAATAATAAATGTTCCGGTACTTTTCCGCGGCCGGGTAGGGGCTGTTGAGCGGGCCTTCGCAAGCAGCCAGCAGGGCCAATGATAAAATGGCCCAAACCAAAAGATTGAATATGCGCGTGATTTCCATCTGGGCGATACTATCGCATTCGTACTGAGAGGCCAAGGAACGAAAACCCATGAAACGGTTCAAAAGGTCAATATGATTAGAATTGTGCTGCTTTTTATCCTGCTTGCCCTTTTGTGGTGGGGGCTGCGGTGGTTCAGCCGGGTGCCGCCCAAAGAGGTAGTGCAAAAACTGCGGGGCAGTGGGGGTTTGCTAGTCATTGCCGCTTTGATTCTCCTTGCCGTACTTGCCAAGAGTTGGCTGTTTCCCCTAATTGGCGCGGTGTTGGCGGTATCAGCTCGTGCTATCCCTTATTATCTTCCCCGTCTCTTGCCGGTCCTGATTCAATTTTGGCGGCAGCACAGCGCCTATAGGAGGAGTTATCAAAGTGGGCCGGAAAATTCCGGCGGCGCTGAACCGGACTCGGTGGAAGAAGCCTATCAATTATTAGGATTGGAACCGGGCGCCAGCCGCCAGCAAATCATCGCCGCCCACCGCCGATTGATGCAAAAAGTCCATCCTGACCGGGGCGGTTCGGATTATCTGGCCGCCAAAGTCAATCGCGCCAAGGAAATTTTATTGAATTTGGAAAAATAGTCCATTGGACGCCTGGCTTTATCGTTTGTTTGTCAAAACTTTGGCCAGGTCCGATGCCCGCCACAACATCAGGTTTTGTGACCTTCCCCGGTAATCCCATGCCCCCAGTGCCCCTTCAGTGGGCAGCGGTGGAGAAAATCGGTTGCGATAGACGACAATGACCGCCTTCGGGTGCTGATTGGCCCAGGTTTTGATCGATGAAACAGGAATGACTACCAATGGCCGGCGCAGACGGCCGGGAAAATGAAATTGGCCATGGTATTTGCCGGCGTGGGCGACGATAACACCGGCCTTTTGGAATCTGCCAATGTTGGCGGCGACCTCCGTTACGTCATAAGTAGGCGCCAAGGCGCGGATGGGGCCCAAGTGGGCCAGCACGATGATCAGCGCTGACGCGGCAGTCATGCCGCGTATTGTTGGAGCAAGCGCAACAGGCCGCCAGAACCGCAAGCCTATCATGCTTGCAAGGATCAGCAGAGCGCCAGGCCAAACCGGCAGGGTAGCCAGCCGTGGCAACCCCAGGTGCGGCGCCGCCAAGGGCAGCAAGGTAAAGAACAATCCCGTGACGCCAATATAATACGCCGGCGCCCGGGAATCGGTGATGAGCTGTTTTCGTGAATCGAGGGTGGCGGCGAATAACAAAATGGCTCCGGGCAGCAAGGGCAACAAATATTTCAATTGCTTGCCGCTGACTAGGCTGAAGCCGACAAAAACCGGCGCCAACCAGGTGGTGAGAAAGGCTAAGGGGTACCGATGAGAGGCTTCGGGCAGGTGTTCACGGCGTTTTTCGAAGCAGACCACCCGCCCCGGCTTGAATAGATGACGGAGTCCTGAGGCTTCAGGGCGCTTCCATAGGCTTGGCCAACCTACCCAGGGCGCGAGCAATAATGGCAGCATGGGCAGGTACCACCACCAAGGGTGCCGGTGGGCGAAGGAATTCACTACCCGGCCAGCGGTTTGTTTCCAGAAAATCGCCTCCCGGTAGGCTTCCCCCCCGCTGTATGCCGCTGGAATCGCCCAGGCCAACGCTATGACGGCGCCGCCAAGCAACGCCAGAAACAGGCCGAGAAACCAGCGCGGGCTGCGTCCACTGCTTGTCCATAGGGGTGCTAAAAGTGCTGCCGGGAATAGGTGCAATAAGATGACAGGCCCCTTGGCGAGGACGCCCAAGCCGATGGCAAGGCCAAAAAAGGCAAATCCACGATGTTGCCCTTGCGCGGCCTGGAGTAGTCCGAGTAATCCCAGCAAAGTGCAGGCGGTTACTAAAAGATCGAATTGCACCAAGGTGTAGAAAAAAGTGAAGAACAGCGTGCCAAAGAGCAACCAAGGGGCGGACCGGGCAATCTCGGGCTGGTCGGGCCACAGCCGGCGGGCCAATAAAGCGGTCTGCCCCAGGCACAATAAACCAACAAGGGGACAGACCAGCCTCGGCCACCAGGCGTTGACGCCGAACAGCCACCATCCGCCATGGATCAGCCAGAAAAGTAGCGGCGGTTTATGGGGATAGGGCTCACCATTGAGGTAGGGCACCAGGAAATCGCCACGGGTCCACATTTCCCAAGCCACGGATACATAGCGTGCTTCCACAATGGGTAACAGGGGCCGGGTGGCGAGCGCAACGGCCAAGGCACTGCCCCACAGCAAGCAGAGTAACGCACGATTGGTGGTAGGGCTCATCGGGAAAACGGCTGGTTTTTATTCATTTGGTAGCGGAGATAGAGCGACAGGCCAAGGAGCCCGCTCATCAGAAATAGCCCCAGGCCCAAACCGATGCGCAGGCTGGAGTTGACGGTTATGCCGCTGCCGATGAGGGCGAAAACCGCGGTTTGGGGAATATACCCCAGGGCCGAGCCGAAGAGAAACGGCCAAAAGGGGATGGCGGAGACCCCCGCCGCCAGGTTGACCATTAAATTACTGCCCACGGGGAACAAACGGATAATCAACGTCATGGTAAAAGGATGCCCGCGCAGAAAATCGTCAATCGGTTTTAGCTTCTGACCATAACGCTGGATTACCCAATGACGTCCGAGCCATCGCGCCAGATAAAATGAAAGGGTGCAGCCGGCTATTGACGCGGCGAGCGCCAAGGCGAAGCCGAAGCCGAGCCCGAAGGCATAACTGCTTAGAAAACTGATGAATTGCCGGGACATGCCCGCGGCAACCGCCAGCGCGGCGGTGATCACAAAAAGGAGCTCGCCAGAAAGGCCATGGCCCCGGATGGTGGTATTTATCCAGGTTTTGTCGAGGGTGTTGTGAAGGCCCCAACCCAGGGCGCTAATCAACAGCAAGGCCCCGGCGCCAGGGAGAATCAACCGCCAGTGACGCTGAAGGGTCATTGGTTTTCGTGTATTTCAGCGTGACAGGGCCGGCGCCTCAGCCAAAGCACGCCCGCCAAGTCTACCAGGCCTACCCACAGCCGGTTGCCGATTCCGTATTTACTCTCCCCGTGTTTGCGAGGGCGGTGATTGACTGGTATCGACAGGACCTTGCCGCCGGCACGTTGGAAGAGGGAGGGCAGGAAACGGTGCATGTGGTCAAAATGGGGCAATTCTAGGAAGGCTTCACGGTGGAATACCTTCAATCCGCAGCCGGTATCGGGCGTGGCGTCCTTCAACAGGCGGCCGCGGACACCGTTGGCTATTTTCGAGGAAATTTTCCGCACCAGGTTGTCCCGGCGTTCTTTCCGCCAGCCAATCACCAGCCAAACTTGGCCACGGTAACGGGTAGCGGGCAAATGATCCACCAGCGCCGGGATATCGGCCGGGTCGTTTTGGCCGTCGCCATCCAGGGTGACGATAACGGGAGCCCGGGCAGCCTTGACCCCGGTCAATAGGGCGGTACTCTGGCCGCAAGGGGATGCATGCCGCAGAATCCGCAAGCGCTTAGGGTATTGCCGGGCTGCCAGTGTTAGTTCATCCGGCGTTGCGTCCGTGCTGTAATCGTCCACATAGATGATTTCATAGTCGTAACGGCTTTCCAATGCCGCGCGCACCTCCGCCACCAAGGGAAGAATATTTCCCGATTCGTTGCGGACTGGGATGACGATGGACAGATCCATGTTGAGACTTAGTGCAATCCTGCGGATTAATCGGCGATAGAAGGATTCTAAGGCTATTTCTCAGGGAATGACAAGGCGAGGGGGGAAGAAAGCCGGGGCTCCGTCATCTATTCAAGCCGAGGGAGGTGGTCTGCTTCGAAAAACGCCGTGAATACTTTCTTGCTGCACAATCCTGCTCTGCAAGAAAGTCCTGCCCAAACTTCCCTGTTTGGGCGTTCGCTCGGCTGCGAAAGTTCACTGGACTTTCGGTCCGGCTCGCCCCTGTAGGCTCCACGCCGGCCTCCCTGCCGGCGAGGATTTCGAAGCAGACCACCTCCCTCCACCTTCAATCAATCCTTTACGTGTTTAAATAACGTGGCCCTGGGTAAAAACAGGGCCGAGGGGTTGGGCAGGCTAGCTGATATCGATGCCTTACGAGTTTAAAAAAGTTGTCCTGGGTCCAGATGTGTTGTTGTATGTTGTTTATGGAGCAAGCAGAAACGCTTATCTAGCGGCAAAAATATATCGCGGCGAAGAAAAAATATTGGAATTTTCCAAATAATCCTTGCATTTATCAGGTTTCTCCAATAGGCTTTGTCTATCTGACCGACCTGATTGTTTATGTATCTCCATGCTTCCGAACTCCTAGACCAATTCAAAAAATCTGGAGTTCTCATCGCCCACCAGGGCCCCGACACCCTCATCCAGGGCATAGCTCCCCTTGAGCAAATGGAAGACCACTGCTTGGTTTTCATCGAGAAACCCCGCTATCTTTCCGCCTTACGCCAGGCCAAGCCTGCCGCTGTAGTGACCAACCCGGCCATTGCCGCTGAGCTAACCGAGTGTGATTTCGCTGTATTGGTAGCACCCAATCCCCGCCTGGCGCAAGCACTGATCTGCCAACGTTACGGCGATCGGGACCTGTTCCATACCGAGTGGCCGCAAGTCCATCCTTCCGCCGTGGTTCATCCAAGCGCCGATATCGGCAGTGACGTCGTCATCGGACCGTTGGCCGTGGTGGGTGCGGATGTGAAACTGGCCGGTCAAAATGTGGTCATGGCTGGCAGTGTCATTGAGCAGGGCGCCAGGATTGGTCTTAGGAGTGTCATTTATCCCCATTGCGTTATTGGCTATGACTGCGAAATCGGAGCAGACGTGATTATCAAATCCGGCGCTGTGATTGGCTCGGAGGGTTTTGGCTTCGCCCAGGATGAGGCCCGCAGGAATCACCGTATCCCTCATACCGGCAAGGTGGTGATTGAGGATCGGGTGGTGATCGGCGCCAATTGCACGATCGACCGTGGGACCTTCAATGAGACCCGGATACGGCGAGGCTGCGTGATCGACGCCTTGTGTCATTTGGGCCATAACGTGGAATTGGGCGAAGACTGTATTCTGGTCGCGCAAACAGGCATCGCGGGTTCATCCCGCTTTGGCAAGCGGGTGATTGCTTCGGGCCAGACCGGGGTGCTCGATCATGTGACCGTGCCGGATGATACGGTATTGGTACATCGCGCCGGGGTTATCAATAGCATCAAGCAACCAGGCAGGTACGCGGCGACGCCGACCCAGCCATTTCGGCAATATCTAAAAAACATTGCCGTATTCCAGCGCCTGCACGAAGTCTGGACCAGGCTCAAGGCGTTGGAAAAGAAAGTGCAGCAATTGGCTCTGGAAAGTGAATAACATTCCATTCAGGCCAAACACAAATTCGGGCGTTGGCCCGGAACACGAAGACTTGGTTCTCGCGCCATTGGCCGGGTCTTCGGTGATTGAAGAAAATGGCGTATTTTTCCGATAGGGTTATAGAAATGAAGAATATTTATGTAGGTAATTTGTCGTATCAACTCACTGAAGACGAACTGCGCGATACTTTCTCCGAGTTTGGCGAAGTCTCTTCTGTGCGGATCATCAAGGACCGTTACACCGACCGTTCCAAAGGTTTCGGCTTTGTGGAAATGCCGGTGGATTCGGAAGCGGAATCTGCAATTCAAAGCCTGGATGGACAGGATCTCAAAGGCCGCGCGTTGAAAGTCAACGAAGCGCGCCCCCGGGATGACTTCCGTCCTCGCAGGCAGTTTGCGTAATAAGTAGAAGTGGCCTTGTTATCTAGCAGATAGGCCATTTTTATTTCTTTTGAGCCGGCGTCAGATTATTATGCTGCCGCCGGCTTTTTTGTGTGTATAAATATCTGGTAGACATACTATGCTGCACCGTTTTCCTTTAGGGAAAAAGCAAACAAAGAGCAGTCGATAGAAGTGGCTGAATGTTATGGGAATCGTAGGTTATTGAAGTGGCTGGCCGTCCAAGATAAAGCCTGTCCTTCCCGATCCCAGGGCGTTAATACAATGCGTTTGCCAGATGGGTTGCCATTGAGTGTGGTTTTGTGAATGCCTGGGCGATGCGTGTGCCCGTGAATGAGTTGGGTGACATTAAACTTGGCCATCGTTTGCTGGACGGTGTTTTGATTGACATCCATGATATTCAAATCGGTTTGGCGGGTGTGAAACCTGCTTCTTAACCGGTACCAGCGGGCCCAGGTTCTTCTGAGCCACAATGGTTTGGCCAGCGCCCGTTCGCGCCACTCGGGCGTGCGAATTTGTTGGCGGATTTGTTGATAGCGGGTATCGTCGCTGCACAAAAGATCTCCGTGCATGAGCAAGGTCGGTTGGCCGGATAGGGAAATAACATGATAGTCTGGGAGCAAAGTGACTCCGGCAGCTGCGGCAAATGCTTCACCAATGAGAAAATCCCGGTTGCCTGCTTGAAAATAGACATTGACTCCGGCATGGGTAAGTAACCGTAGTTGGCTTGTGACGTTTTTGGCCAGTGGGGAAGGGTCATCGTCGCCAATCCAGACATCAAATAAATCCCCCAGAATATAAAGGGCCTTTGCTTGCTGTTTGCAGCGCTGGATTAATTGGCAAAACCGCCGCAGGGTGTGTGGTGTTGAAGGGCTCAGGTGCAGGTCGGAAATGAACCAGATTTCATCTGGTTTCATCGCTGGCGCCTTGCTCGCGCAATCTTAACCACAGTCCTCCTGCCGAAATAATAAACAGCCATAGCCATAATGGCCAATCACGCCATCGAACATAAGGTGTGGCGCCAGCCAGCGGGGTGATTTGTTCGGTCAGGGAGGTGCGGACGAACTGGGCGGCTTGAGAGCGTACTTTGCCATCCGGGCCAATAACCGCCGTGATACCGGTGTTGGTGGCTCTAAGGAGAAAACGGGCGCCTTCCAATGCCCGCATGCGCGCCATTTGTAAATGCTGGTGGGGGGCGATGGAATCGCCAAACCAGGCATCGTTACTGACGTTGACCATATAGGTGGCTTCTGGCAAGCCAGCGAGGGCATCCCGGGCAAAGGCGTCTTCATAGCAAATAGTGGGGGATAGAGGATAGCCGGCAGCAATCAGCAGTGGTTGATCATCTGATCCTGCGGCAAAATCCGATAGGGGAATTTGCAGAAGATCGAGAACGAATCCAAACACGGATCGAAGGGGCAAATATTCCCCAAAAGGCACCAAATGGCGTTTGTAATAAACCCCTGGGGTTTGTCCCAGGCTGATAATAGCGTTGTAGTATTGATTGGTGGTTTGATCCAGTACCGGAACGCCAATCAACAGGTCCGATCCTTTTTGTATGGCTTCTTTTTCCAGGGGGTTGATAAAACTGTTTCGAACCTGATGGAGAAATGCCGGGACCGCGGTTTCCGGCCAAACGATAAGCTTGGAATCCCAGTGTTGCCGGGTCATGGTGAGATAAGTTTCCAGAATCCGCCGGCGGGTTTCGGGTTGCCATTTCATGTCCTGGGGAATATTGCCTTGCAAGAGGGTGGCCTGAAAAGGCTCACCCGCCGGTTGATGCCAGTCGATGAGTTTGAGTCCGGCGCCAGCCGCCCAGATCAGAATTAATGAGGCCACTAGCCGATATGCGGCGACCCGGATTTGAAATAATAACCAAATACTGGCCGCTGTCAGAGCGGTGAGCCAGCCAACGCCATAGCTTCCAAAAACTGGCGCGTAGCCCGCAAGGGGCGTGTCGGTTTGGCTATAGCCGATTTCCAGCCAGGGAAAACCGTTCATGATGGATCCCCGCAGTATCTCCCCAATAATCCAAGTGGTAGGGAAGATCAGGATAACCTGCCAGACCGGCATTTCTCCCCGGCACAGCCAGCGTGCGGCGCCTCCCGCCAGTGCCGGAAACAGGGCCAGCACACTGATGAAAAGCAGGGTCAAAAGGCTGGATGGCAAGGTGCCCGCGCCACTGAATTCGTGCATGCTGATGAATACCCACCAGGTTCCCAATCCGAATTGCCCCAGGCCAAACAGATAGCCCAGCCAGGCTGCTTGCTGTGGGGTGGAACATTGTTGCCAGCAGAAAAAAAGTATCGCCAGCATGAAAGGTGCCAGATAACTTTGGCCGAATGGCGCAAAGGCACAGGGAAGAATTGCCCCGGCGATGAATGCCAGGGGCTTGGGATAGGCAAAAGGATTAATTGGCACTGGATGCCATGTCAGAAGTTTTCGGCTCCAAGACTTTGACTTTGAGCATATGAATCCGGCGGTTGTCGGCGCGCAGCACCTCGAATATCAAATGATCGATTTGAACTTTTTCTCCTCGTTTGGGAACGTGGCCGAATTGATGAACGATCAAACCGCCAATGGTATCAAATTCGCCGGCCTCCAATTGGGTGCCAAAATGTTCATTAAATTCCTCAATGGGCATGATCGCCTTGACGGTGTAGCACTGGCTGCTGCGGCGGAATACATATTCTTCTTCCAGATCGTGTTCGTCGGCAATTTCGCCCACAATCTGTTCCAGAATATCTTCAATGGTCACCAGGCCCGCGGCGGCGCCGTATTCATCAATGACAATCGCCATGTGTTGACGGCGCATGCGAAATTCCCGCAACATGACATTCAAACGTTTGCTCTCCGGTACAAAGTGGGCCGAGCGCATGACTTTTTTGACAGGGACATCCAGCTGTTGCCGCAGGGCATAGGGCAATAAGTCCTTGGCCAACAGGATGCCCACGACTTCACTGCGGTCTTCTCCTATGACAGGGAAGCGGGAGTGGGCCGTGTCAATGACGATGGGGAAGACTTCTTCTATCAAGGAATTTTGGTTGACGACATCCATTTGCGCCCTGGGAATCATGATATCCCGCACCCGCAATTCCGAAACCTTCAGCACCCCCTCAATCATGGACATGGCATCTGGGTCGATGATGTGGCGCTTTTGCGCGTCGCGGAGGATTTCCAGTAGTTCGCTTCTGGATTTGGGTTCGCCGGAAAAGAAATGGCTCAACCGTTCGACCCAGTTTTTCGAGTCGTTATATTCGTCCGGTTGTTCGTCATTCATGGTGGGTGAGTACCTCTTCTTGGTAGGGATTGTCATAACCGAGTCGGGCTAGTATTTTTATTTCCACTTGTTCCATGGCCAGAGCATCCTTGGGGTCGATATGATCGTAACCTTGCAGGTGCAGTAAGCCATGCACAACCATATGGACCCAGTGGGCGGAAAGGGATTTGCCTTGCTCCCGGGCTTCTTTAGCCACGACAGATGAGCAGATGACGATATCGCCGAGGAAATCCGTGGGCACCCCGGGCGGGGGATCAAAGGGGAAGCTGAGCACATTGGTTGGACCTTGTTTGCCCCGGTAGCGATGGTTGAGGGTTGTCATTTCAGCTTCGTCCACGATACGAAGAGAAACTTCAGCGTCCTTGCCCGCCAGCGCCTGTTCAACCCATCGCCTTATTTGTTCGGGGTCAGGGCAGGGGTCCTCGCTGGCTTGCTGGATATCAACGCAAATGGTCATTTAGCCAGTTCGGCGCGGGCCTTATCGTGAGCTTCGTAGGCGGCGACAATCCGTTGCACCAGGGGATGACGAACGACATCGTTGGCGTCAAAGCGGGTGAAGCTGATGCCTTTTACGTTGCCCAGGACTTCCAGCACGTGTTTCAGTCCTGAAAGGCGATCCCTGGGTAAATCCACCTGGGTGATATCGCCAGTGACGACAGCGGTGGAACCGAATCCCACCCGGGTCAGAAACATTTTCAACTGTTCCACAGTGGTGTTTTGCGCTTCGTCGAGGATGATAAAGGAGTCGTTGAGCGTCCTTCCGCGCATGAAGGCCAGGGGCGCGATTTCAATGACGTTGCGTTCTATCAATTTGGTAACCCGCTCGAAACCCAGCATATCGTAGAGGGCGTCATAAAGCGGGCGGAGATAAGGATCGACCTTTTGCGCCAAGTCTCCCGGAAGGAATCCCAAGCGTTCCCCCGCCTCCACGGCAGGCCGGGTTAAAATCAATCGCTTGACGGTTTCTTCTTCCAAGGCAGCCACCGCGCAAGCGACGGCAAGAAAGGTTTTGCCGGTACCCGCAGGACCAATGCCAAAATTAATATCGTGGGAAAGGATATTTTTTAAATATTGCTGCTGGTTATTTCCCCGGGCCTTGATGACCATTTTACGGGTGCGGATTACCACGGGCGCCTGCGGATTTTCCTCTTCCAATAACGCATTGACGTTGGAACTTTGCAAGGAAAGATGCACGTGCTGAGGAGTGATGGTTTCTTCGGAAGCGGTTTGAAACAGATTATGGATAATTCTGGATGCCGCCTCGACCGGTTGGCAGGATCCCATGATCTGGAAGCGATTACCGCGGCTGGCAATCTCGACGCCTAAGCGTTTTTCGATTTGTTTCAGGTTTTCATCATATTGCCCGCAGAGATTGGCCAATCTATGATTGTCTGCGGGCTCCAGGGTGATTTGGAGCGTTGTGGAGTTTTCTGTCAATGGATAAGATTTAAGCCACTTGGGCTGGTTCAACACCTCAAAATGCTGTTTAGTTCAGCATAACTTAGACTAGCCGTCCCCGCAAGGAGTTCGGCAAGGCTTCGGTAATAATTACCTGGGCAAATTGGCCCGTCAATGTCATTGGGCCTTGAAAATTCACCACCCGGTTATTTTCGGTACGGCCGCTTAATTCCTTGGGGTTTTTGCGGGACGCGCCTTCCACCAGGATAGTTTGCCGGGTTCCTATCATGCGGCGGGAAATTTCCCCAGCCATGGCTTGAATTCGCTGTTGTAATCTGGCCAGACGCATTTTTTTGGTCTGCAACGGCACGTCATCGGCCATTTCCGCTGCTGGCGTGCCGGGCCTTTGGCTATAGATAAAACTGTAGGAGTGGTCAAAGCCGATTTGCTCAATCAAATCCATGGTTTGCTCGAAATCTTCTTCGGTTTCCTGGGGGAATCCCACAATAAAATCAGAGGACAGAGAAATATTTGGCCGGACAGACCGCAGTCTGGCAATTTTATCGATATAGTCCTGGCGGGTGTATCCTCGTTTCATTTGCGCCAAAACCTTGTTGCTGCCGCTTTGAACCGGGAGATGCAAATGATCTACCAGTTGCGGAATGGCGGCATAAGCTTCGATGAGGTTATCATCGAATTCCGCCGGGTGAGAAGTCGTGAAACGGATTCTACCGATACCGTCGATATTGGCAATTTCAAATAACAATAGCGCCAAATCCGCCCAATCGCCGTCTTCGGTTGCTCCCCGGTAGGCATTGACGTTTTGTCCGAGGAGATTGACTTCGCGCACCCCTTGGTTTGCCAGCGATTTGACTTCCGCCACCACATCTTCCAGAGGGCGGCTGATTTCCGTGCCCCGGGTGTACGGGACGACGCAATAAGTACAGTACTTGCTGCATCCCTCCATAATGGATACAAACGCTTTGGGGCCTTCTGCCCGGGGGGTGGGAAGGGCATCGAATTTTTCAATCTCGGGGAAGGAGATGTCCATCACCGGGCGTTTTTCGGCGCGGGCTTGTTCAAGCAGGTCCGGCAGCCGGTGCAGGGTCTGAGGGCCAAAGACGATATCCACGTAAGGCGCCCGGCGTTGCACGGTTTCTCCTTCCTGGCTGGCGACACAGCCTCCGACGCCGATCACTACCTCAGGACGGCGGGCTTTCAAAGGCTGCCAGCGGCCCAGTTGGGAGAAGACTTTTTCCTGGGCTTTCTCCCGGATCGAACAAGTATTGAGCAGCAGGACGTCGGCCTCTTCAGGGTCGTCGGTCAATTCCAGGCCGTGAGAACGGTGGAGCACATCCCGCATCTTGTCGGAATCATACTCGTTCATCTGACAACCAAAGGTTTGGATATAGAGTTTTTGGCTCATCAAGGGTTATGTGGCATAAAATGGGGGTTAATTATAGCACCTAAATTCTGCAAGTGTTTCGGCATTCGGTTGTCAAATCAAGCCTTTATGCTGCGTTGGCTGCACCAATTTTATGCTCGAAGTAGCGCTGCTACGCCTGCGCGAAAATTGGCTTGCCGCCTTGCCTAAAGCCTTGCTTGACACCCTCGGTGCTCGAATCACTCGCAAAATTTAGGTGGCAAAATGCCATGTCAACCATGTTTTTTCCTGACAGCGAAAAATGCAAAGAATTCCTGAACCTGAATTGATGAATCATCCTGAGCAGGCCAAGGCCTATGCGGAAGCGGACTTTAGTGAAGCGAATAAGTTGTTTCTCCAACTGTTTCAACGCTATTTTCCTGATGCCGAGCCTCTCAAAGTGTTGGATTTGGGTTGTGGGCCGGGGGATATTACCGTGGCATTTGCCAGGACTTTTACCCGATCCCGCATTTGGGGCGTGGATGGAGCGGAAGCAATGCTAAAGTTTGCCCGTCAGAAAACCATGGATGACTCAAACCTTAGCGGACGGATTCGTTGGCTGCGCGCGCGAATACCCGCCGATATCGGCATCCATGGCTTTGATGGCGTGATTAGTAACAGCCTGCTCCATCATTTGCATGATCCAGGGATATTATGGCAGTCGATTCGTCAAAATGGTCAAGCGGGGGCAGCCGTATTGGTGATGGATTTGTTTCGCCCTGCCAACCTGGAAGCGGCGAAAGCGCTGGTCGATCAATATGCTTGCGATGCCCCGGCGGTGCTTCAGCGGGATTTTTTCAACTCCCTGTGCGCAGCCTATCGTCCCGGTGAAATTGAAGAGCAACTGGAGCGTGCGGGATTGGAGAATCTAGCGGTGGAAATTGTCAGTGATCGCCATGTGGCGGTTCATGGTCTTTTGAAATAAAAAAGGCGGACGCTTTCCGCGCCCGCCAGTAGAGGCTTGTACTTTACTTATTTGACGTAATTGAATGTTTTCCCTGGCGTGGCCGGCAAGCGGGGCATTTCCAGTTTGGGGAAGGGCCCGCTCAAGGCATTGAGGAAAGCCACAATATCGGCTATTTGGTCTTTGGACAAATCTTTGTTGAGCTGTAATTTAGCCATTACTTTAACGGCTTCGTCCAAGGTTTTGACTGCGCCGTTATGAAAATAAGGAGCGGTCAAAGCCACGTTACGCAGGGTGGGCACCTTGAACATATGCTTGTCTTCTTCCTTCTTGGTGACAGCATAGCGGCCCATGTCGTCTTTAAATTTATACTTGCCTTCAAAATAAGGATTGTCAAAGGTGGGAAACTTCATGAAGAAACCTTGACCTTCAGGCAGTTCTGGCCCGTTAAAGGCGGAGCCTGAGTGGCAGTTGACGCAACCGACTTCTTCAAAGGTTTTCATGCCTTTGATCTGTTGGTCGTTCAAAGCGCTTTTATTGCCCTTGACGTATTTATCATACGCGCTGTTGGGCGTAATCAGGGTGCGCTCAAAAGCGGCAATGGCTTTCACGGCATTGTCTTCGCTGATTTCCGCGTCATTGCCAAAGGCGGCTTTGAATAATTGGGGATATTCGGGAATTTGTTTCAAACGGGCAACCACGTCATCCCAGCTTTTCATGCCCATTTCAATGGGATTGGTCACAGGTCCTCGGGCTTGATCTTCCAGACTTTTTGCGCGGCCATCCCAAAATTGCACAGAATTGAAAGCAGCATTCCAGACCGTGGGCGCGCTGCGGTCGCCGGTTTTGCCATGCACGCCGGCGGAGACCGGGCGATTATCTTCACCCCCCGCCATCACGTTGTGGCAGGAATTACAAGAAACCGTGCCGGTGGAAGAGAGTCTTGGGTCTAAAAAAAGCATTTTGCCCAGTTTGACTTTGGCAGGCGTGGTGGCGTTGTCTGCGGGTTCTGGCGCCTTGCTGGGCAAGGGTTTCCATTCGGCGCCATGGGTAATAGTTGCCACGCTGGCCAGCGCCAGCGCGGAAATAAATGTTTGAACTTTCTTCATGGTAGCCTCCTTTTTCCTCTTTGAAGTTTTGAAAGTGATTATTTTGTTTATTATGTAACGCCGTTATTGAAGCACAAGGATTGGTTGCCCTGCAATGCTGAATTAGAATCGAGCAGGCATTAAAAAAGCCCGCAGGGTGAACCTGCGGGCTTTTGATTTTAAACGCTAACTAAATCGCGCGATTAGGCTCTTGGGAAAGTATTCAGGATTTTCAAAGCTTCTTTCAAACTTTCTTCAGCACCGGCCAGATCGCCACGTTTTGCCTTCCCGCGGGCCATGCGAACCGCGCTTTGAAAATTCTGCAACTTGGCACCAATGGCATCGCCAGTGATTTCCTTGGCTATTTGCTTGATTTCATTGATTTTCTTTACCAGTCCTTCTTGATCTGTACCTTCCGCCGCTATTTGTATGGCTTCGGGAATCATTTTTTTCAGCGCGTCAATGGCTGCGTTTACGCCAGCCGCGGTTTCAGCAGCAATGGCTGTAGTGCTGGCACCGCCAAACAGGAAACCTGCAGAAATGGCAATCAACAGTGCAGTTAAAATTTTTCTAATCGTTCTCATGGTTCAAACCCCCTTCTAGGTGTTTATTTTTGAAATTACAAATTAAAGGTATTGCGCTTAACTTATGCTTAACCTTTGATATCACATCCACTTGCATGAAGCAGTGTCGTGTACGGAAAGGATTTTACCATAACCCACCGAAGTTCAAACCCAAATGCCTGGGTTGCATCAGGGCTATTCATGCTGGGGCAGGTGGTCTGCTTCGAAAAACGCCGTGAATACTTCCCTCTAGTCTCCACGCCGGTCTCCCTGCCGGCGAGGTTTTCGAAGCAGACCACCTGCCCCAGTAATCAATCCTTTGCGTGTTTAAATGGCGCAGGTCCCGTTTGAGATGATTGCTTGCCACCTGTCAGTTTGCTTCTCCGGGAGCTGGGAAGGGTCTGCCAGCGGCCATGGAAGGTCGCTCCGGGCCTAAATTCAAGGACGAATTTCGGTCCGGCAGACCCTTCCCAGCCCCCTCTCGTGGAACTGATAGGTGTTGAGGAGATGATTGTTTGTAGCGCAGGAGTGATAGCGTTTCAGTTATACTTTCTTCTTTGTTTATGTCAACTGCCCATTAAGGTTGGGAAAAATAATGCGGGTGTTTTTCATAACATTGTGGCTCATCAGTATTGGTTTGGCTGGTTGTTCCACGATTGGAAATTGGTTTTCAAACACTTCCAAGGAGGTTGAAATTCTTCCAGAGGAGGAGCTGTACGAGCAAGCGAAGGAGAAATTGGAGAAAGGGCAATATACCCGGGCTATAGAACTCTACCAGGCACTGGAAACCCGCTATCCTTTTGGCCGGCGGGGACCTCAAGCCCTGCTGGATTTGGCTTATGCCTATTACAAGCAAGGGGAAACTGAATCGGCGTTGACGACTGTCGACCGGTTTATCAAATTGCATCCTACCCATCAGCGGCTGGATTATGCCTATTATCTGCGGGGATTGATTAATTACCGCCGCGGGATGGGGGTGGTAGAACGGTTTTTTCCCATTGATTTGACCAAGCGGGACATGGGGCCGGCGCGGGATGCCTACAAGGATTTTGTCACCTTACTGGAAAAATTTCCCGACAGTGAATACGCGGAAGATGCCCGCAAAAGAAAAATTTCCTTATTGAATGCGATGGCGGCCCACGAAGTTCACGTGGCAGATTTTTACATGCGCCGGGGAGCTTATCTGGCGGCCGCTACCCGGGCAGGCCGAATTGTCAAGGAATATTCCCGCACCCCGTCAGTACCATTCGCCCTGAAGATCATGGAAGAGGCATACACGATATTGGAACTGGACGATCTGGCGGCAGATGCGGCGCGTGTTTATGCCGTCAACTATGGCGAAAGCCTGCCGCGTAAAAAAGAAAAAGAAAAAACCCTGTTAGGCTGGATTTTCTGGTTTTTCCGCTGGGATTGACAATGCAAGTGGATGTGCTTTGTATCGGCCACGCCTCGTATGACTTGGTGTTTGTGGTTCCGTATCATCCCGGCCCGGATGAGAAGTGCGTTGCGAATAACTTTGTCTCCTGTGGCGGAGGACCTGCCGCCAATGCTGCCGTGGCTGTTGCCCGGTTGGGATTGGAATCGGCTTTCGTGGGCTATTTGGGAAAAGACCTTCACGGTAAAGCTCACGAAGCGGAGTTACTGGAAGAGAAGGTTAACATCGATTTTGTCAGCCGCGGCAATTCTCCCACACCTGTGTCAGCCGTGTTGGTCAAGCCGGACGGCAAACGTGCCCTGGTCAATTATCGGGGCGGAACGCAACCTCTGCATGCCAATGCATTGGACTTGTCATCCGTAACTGCCAACGCGGTATTGTTTGACGGCCACGAACCCCATGTATCTGTACAATGGCTGGATTTTTTCAAGCAACGGGGTTCGGTGACCGTGCTGGATGCCGGTTCCATGCACGAAGGAACAAAAGCCTTGATGTTTAAGGTGGATTATCTGGTCTGTTCGCGAAAATTTGCCTGCCAGTATTTGGGGGAGGACAATCCGCATAAAGCCTTGGAATCATTGGCAAAGTACTCGCCCGCAGTTGTCATTACTTTGGGAGAGGAGGGTCTGATTTGGCGGCGGGGCGGCGAAACAGGGCAACTGCCTTCTTTTCCTGTGAAAGCTGTCGATACTACCGGCGCTGGGGATACGTTTCACGGCGTTTTCGCCGCCTGCATCGCTGAAGGGCGAGACTGGGAGGAAACCCTGCGAGTTTCCAGCGCGGCGGCCGCATTGTGTTGTACCCGTTTGGGAGCACGGCCTGGGATTCCCTATCAGGAAACGATTGAAGCATTTCTTGAATCTCGTTTGTAACCTAAATTGTGCAAGTGATTCGAGCACCGAGGGTGTCAAGCAAGGCTTTAGGCAAGGCGGCAAGCCGATTTTCGCGCAGGCGTGGCAGCGCTATATCGAGCATAAAATTGGCGCGGCCAACGTAGCATAAAGGTTTGATTTGGCAGCCGAATGCCGAAATACTTGCAGAATTTAGGTTTAATATAAATTGATGGGATCAACATCCAGGGACCAGCGGACGCGCCGGGCAAGGGAGAGTTTTTCCACTTGTGGAATCCATGTATCCAGTAGTTTGTGCAAGAGATTGCGGGTAGGTGATTGGAGAAGCAACTGGCTCCGGTAATACCCGGCCCGTTTGGGCATCGGTGCTGGCGCAGGTCCGAGAATGATAACTTCATGCCATGGGAGCTGGCGCGCCAAACCGGCTGCCTTAAAGAGGAATTGATCAGGAATTTCCGGCCTGCTGGCTTCAGCCCGCAGCAGGGCTTGAAAACTGAAAGGCGGCAGTCCCGCCTGTTGTCTTTCCTGGAGTGCCTGGCGGGCAAATCCTGGGTATCCTTCATCTAATAATGATTGTAATAACGGATGGTCGGGGAATCGGGTTTGAATCAAAACTTCTCCCGGTTTTTCCGCCCGGCCCGAGCGGCCCGCCACTTGGGTAATCAATTGGGCCATCTGCTCCGGCGCCCGGTAGTCTGTGCTGTAGATACCGCTGTCGGCGTCCAGTATGACAACCAGGGTGACATCGGGAAAATGGTGCCCCTTGGCCAGCATTTGAGTGCCAAGCAAAATATCAATCTCTCCTCGGCGGGCGGCTTGCAAATGTTCTTCTAGCGCGCCTTTGCGACGAATATTGTCGCGATCGATGCGCGTGGTTTTTTGGTCGGGAAAAAGTTCTGCCAGGGTGTCTTCCACCCGTTGGGTGCCTTGTCCCAATGGGCTGAGCTGTGATGAGCCGCAATCTGGGCATTGATTCAATAAAGGTTGTTCATGGCCGCAATGATGACAGCGAATCCGCCTTTCGTTTAAGTGAACGACTTTTTTGGCGTCACACCGGGGGCAAGTGGCTACCCAGCCGCAGCTATTACAAATGAGTACCGGCGCATACCCCCGGCGATTGAGAAAGATCAACACCTGTTCTTTCCTTTGTAGCACGCGTTTCATGGCGTTGAGGGTTGAATCGGCGAAACCCTCGGTGAGTGGTTGATCTCGAATATCGACCAGTTTCATTTGTGGCGATTGGGCGCAGCCGGCCCGTTTTGGCAGTCGTAAATGTTGATATCGGCCGCTGAGGGCATTGTGAAGGGACTCCAGGGAAGGGGTGGCGGATCCCAAAATGATTGGAATGTCGCTCAGGTGCGCTCTTTTGACGGCGACGTCGCGGGCGGAGAAGCGGAAGCCGTCTTGTTGTTTGAAGGAAGGATCGTGTTCTTCGTCGAGAATGATCAGGCCGGGTCGGGCCATGGGTGCAAAGACAGCGGAACGGGTTCCCAGCAATAAAGGCAAGTCCCCCTTTTGGAATTTCAGCCAGGTGTCGAGCCGCGCAGCGGGACTTAAGCCTGAGTGATAGATGCCCACGGGAGAATTTAGACGGGCGCTGAATCTGGCTTGTAGTTGAGGCGTTAAGGCGATTTCCGGGAAAAGCACCAACACTTGCCGGCCTTGCGCCAATACTTTTTCAATCACGCGCAAGTACACCTCGGTTTTGCCACTACCGGTCACGCCTTCCAAAAGAAATGGAGCAAATTGGCCTGTTTGGCTGGTAATTGTGTCAATGGCCTGTTGTTGCGCGGGGTTTGGCGTCATGAGTTGGGTCTGGAGAGTTTCCTTTGTTACGCCGATTTCTTTGAATTCCACCAACCCTTTCGCGACCAGGCTCCTTGCGGCTGGGTGCCATTTCCAGGAAATGGCGTTAAGGGATTCAAGTGCAATTATGCCGTTACTGTTTTTCAGGATTTCAAACAGAGCTTGTTGGCGTGGCGCATTCTTGAGTTGGCTGGGGGCGTAGTTGATGCCTGCTTGGGTGAGGGCAAGATGAGTGAACAGACGCTTGCTTTTGGCGGCCTTGCCTTGTCTGAGCGGTACAGGTATCGCGGCAGAGAAGACCTCGCCAACCGGATGGTGGTAATAGTGGGCCGCCCATTCGAGTAATGTCAGATCCGGTTGCCTGAGCAAGGGTTGGGTCTCCAGAATTTCCAAAACAGGGCGTAAACGCTTAGGTTCAATTTGGCTACTGGACTCGATTTTTACCAGGATCCCAATCTGGGATTTTTTTCCAAAAGGTACTCGTACCCGAATCCCCGGCTTAAGTTGTTCCTTGCTAATGTCTGCTGGGGGCAGATAGTCAAATAATGTTCGAAGTGGTGTGGGAACAGCGATTTTGAGTATGAATTTCATTGACTGGGTGGTAATGCCAAATGGGCAAACAATTCAGGTTTGTTTTTTCATTAAATGGAAGGCGAGAGGCGTATTCCTAGGACATTCAGCGCTTTTGCTTTATGTGAATATGAAGTAATATCACAAAAATAAATGGTATTTATGCTCTAGGGAAATAATCCGGGCATGAATGTTATGCACATTTTTTGTGGATAACTTTGTGAACAAAGTGCTGAAAGTGCTTTCCAACGCGCATGATATCTAGGGTTTTATCAAATTGTAAAAAACTTGTTCATTAATTTAAGACATTTAAAAACAACAAGTTATGTTTTTATGGTTGTTTTGGTTGCAAATCGTGTTAAGACAATATTCACTGAAGTCCGCATGTGCATAAGTATTGACTTTGATCTTTTGATTTGCGCAGAACGTTGAGTGTGGAGGTCTCATGAGTTCGCTTTCTTTGCAGGTTTTGAGGACAGATGCTTCGGGCATGCCAATGGAATGGATAGATTATCAGGAGGCTGCCAAGCTTTATTATCTTGAGCAGGTGGCATACACATGCGGGACTTTATTATATACGATTCATGGCGGCATCAATGCCCGTACAGGTCAACGCAGCATCATCGAAGTCAACTCCATTATCGCTACCTATGGATACAGCCATCTGACTCGAAAGCAGGGGGTCAATTATACTCCGCCTTTGAGCAATCGCACTTTGTTCAGGCGGGACAATCATCTCTGTTTGTATTGCGGTGTGCGATTCCGGCACAGTGACTTATCCCGGGATCATGTGACGCCTTTGAGTCAAGGGGGAAGCGATACTTGGAACAATGTCGTAACCGCCTGCAAGCGTTGTAATAACCATAAAGCAGGCAGAACCCCTGAGCAGGCGGGGATGGAGCTGATTGCCATTCCTTTTGTACCGACCCATGCGGAATATATCTATCTCCAGGGGCGGCGTATTCTTAGTGATCAGATGGATTTTCTGCGCGCCCATTTTCCGCGGAAAAGTCCACTCCATGCGCGCTTGAAACAATCCAATTAAGGAAAGTCTGAATAAATCAGACTTTCCTGCGGTACATGGATGTGCCGCCAAAATTAATCGCAACAAGCGATTGATTTTGAACAAAAAACGAAAATCACACTTTTCGTTTTTTGTGCTCTGAGAATTCAGGGATGAATTATTCAGAGCTTCCTTAAGTTGGGTTATTTTCTGGCTAACCACAATGCCCAGCCAGCCAAGCCTAAAAATGCGATAAGCGTCCAGGCCGGGATACTCATCCCCAGAAAGGTCCAGAGCACGTCTGCGCATTCTCCGGTGCCGGAAAGCAACAATTTGATGGTTTTGGATAGAGGGAAATGTTCAAATACATACGCTAGTCCTGGGCCACAGGCGGGTACTTCTTCCTTGGGCAGGTTTTGCAGCCAAACGTGGCGGGCCGAGACTGCCGCGCCGGCCAAAGCTAACACCGTGGCCCAACCGGCATAGATTCTTCTCCCCAAAGGCCCTGGATTGTGAAGGGTTGCCATGAGAAAAACAATCCCTGTTCCTAGTACGAAGACCCTTTGGGTAATGCACAAAGGACATGGTTCTAATTCTTTCACAAATTGAAAGTAGGCGGCGACAGATAAAAGAACAGCGCAAAAAGCAAAACCTAGAAAAAAGCCGAGGCGGGGGGAGATAATCATAATCGCTTTATTCATTTGAAAATAATCGTTAAGGTGTTGATACCATAACAGAATTTAGCTCATGCTAAAATCGAATCACGCTTATTTCGGCATCTGTCGGGGCAAGGTGACACTTTGAAAAGCTTTTCTATCAACCGGTTGCAAAATCTTGATTAATTTGCGTCGTTAATATGCGACATAAACAGTATGGGAAAGACTTTGTGTATTTATATAATAGATTGATTTTATTGAAAAATATAAAAGTTGGCACTCTGTGTGCGAGGGTTAAGGTGTCAACATTATTGACTTGAGATTAATTGTATTTAGAGGTGTTTTGTATGTATAAGAAGATTAGCTTGGCTGTGATTATTGCAGCTTTTTCCGGCATGACAATGGCTGAAGAAAGTGGCCTTTTAGGCGCTGCCCAAGAAACGGCTGAAAGCGCGGCAACTGCAGTTGAGCAATCAGCTGAAAATGTCATGGGCGCGGCTCAAGAAGATGCGCAAAAAGTGGCTGAGTCTGCCAAAAGCACTGGTCTTTCTGACCTGGATGCTGACAAAGACGGCGTGATCAGCGCCGAAGAAGCGCAGGCCAATCCTGATTTGGCTAAAAGCTTCGAGTCTGTTGATGAAAATAAAGATGGCAAGATTGACGCGGCTGAGTTCGCGCAGTTTGAAGCTATCCAATCGCCAGCGCCAGAGGGCACCAGCGCTGAGTAATTTTTCAGTATTTCGGTAGAGGGAAATGCCGGTTTTCGACGGATCCGAGCCGTTGAAAAAAGAGGAAGCTGAAGCGACACCTTCAACTTCCTCTGTCTGAGAAGTCCAGGGAGGACTTGTTCAGACTTTAGTTTCCCCGTCTCAGGGAGTGCTTGCCAGGGAAGGCTCTTTTTTTACAATGTTCATGGATGGTGGCGTACAGCCTGCCAGCGTTAAGCGGGGCGGCTCCAGGGAGAAGGAGAACGGCGTCAATTTCGCAAGCACATTTAGGCCCAGAATGTGGCGCCTGCCATTGGGGAAAACGGCCACTTCAACATCTTCCACCATGCAAATGTCTCCCAATGCCAACTTTTTGATCCGATAAAGTGGCACTTCAATTTTGGTGCCATCTGCTAGTATACCGCTTTGGTTACGGATAAAAGTGGCATCTCCCGATGCTTTTAGCGCCGTCAAGGTTTTTTTATCGATGGTCGAGAAGCTCGATCCAGTATCCACCAGCAATTTGATCGGCTGAAGATGGCCAAATTGGCCTTCAATATAGTAAGTGCCGGTGCCCGGGTTATGCAAGGCGACAGAGGAGAGAATTTCACCACTGTGAACATGCAGGGAAAAGCAGGCTAATCCAAGCCAAACCCAATATTTCAATAATCTGACGCCCATTCTTCGCTACCACCAGTTGGATTTAAAAAAGTTTCAAAAAAACCAGCTAATGCTTGCTTTTTTGAAAACTCTAAGGAAACTCTAGTTTATTCAGAGTCTCCTGCGACACAGGGAGGTGTCGCCAAAATCAGTCGCTGCCAGCGATTGATTTTGTGCAAAAAAAGAAAATCACACTTTTCTTTTTTTGTGCTCTGAGAATTCAGGGATGAATTATTCAGAGCTTCCCTAATAAAAAGCGTAGTTGAGCCTTTGCTTTTTGCCTAGCGCTCTCCCTTATAATGAGAGGTGCTTCACAAAAAGTAAGAAACTTGGAGGGAGGAATGAAAGCAATCATAGTGGAATCCTCAGGTGGACCGGAGGTCTTGCAACTCTCCGTGGTTGAAACCCCGGCTATTCAGCGGCCAAGTCAAATCCTGGTCAAGCTGAAAGCGGCAGGTGTCAATCCCATTGACTACAAAATCCGTCAAAATTTAGATCGTTTTCCCGTGACGCTGCCTGCCATTCTTGGCTGTGATGGCGCGGGTGTTGTAGAAGCTGTTGGCTCTGACGTTACCCAATTCCAGCCCGGAAATGAAGTGTATTTTTACGAGGTGGGCTTCAACGGCCGTCAGGGCACTTATGCTGAATATGCCTTGGTGGATGAGGCATTAGTAGCCCATAAGCCTAAATCTCTGACTTTTGAAGAGGCGGCCGCTGTGCCATTGGTCATGATTACCGCTTGGGAATCGCTTTATGATCGGGTTCAAGTTCGCGATGGCATGCAAGTTTTGATTGAAGCAGGTGCCGGCGGGGTCGGTCATATTGCTATCCAATTAGCCAAGATAGCGGGTGCTCGCGTGGCGACGACGGTTAGTACTGCGGAAAAGGAAAAATTTGTGGTTGATTTGGGCGCGACTTATCCGATCCGCTACCGGGACGAGGACGTGGTGCAAAAAATCAAGGATTGGACCCGGGATGCGGGGGTGGATATTGCTTTTGATACGGTAGGGGATAAGGTGTTCTCCCAATGTTGTGAATGCACCAAGGTTTACGGTGACGTGGTTACGATTCTTGAACCTCCACCGGAGATGGATTGGATGCCATCACGGGTGCGGAATCTGAAAATCTCTCTGGAGATGATGCTGACCCCGGTGCTGATGGAAATGCCCGAATGGATGAAGCACCAGGGTCATATTTTGAAAAGCGCCGCCGAGTTGATTGACCAGGGCAAAATCAAGATCAAAGTCTCCCGGACCTTCGCCTTGGAAGAAGCTGATGAGGCTCACCGTTACCTTGAAACTCAATCCCCGATGGGGAAAGTGGTATTGGTGATTGAATAGTATTTCCCGTTACCCAGAACGCCGGTTTGGATCTGCTTCCGAGCCGGCCAGAGGCACGCCGCCCTTAGCTTCACACTCCTGTGGCGTGACGTACAAATACCCGCGGCCGCGGCAGTCATTTTGCCCGGCGCAGGCGTTAAAGGCCGTGGCGCACGCGGTGGTGCCCTTGCAACTGTTGATTCCCCAGCATGCGATTTGCCCTTCCTCGGCTTGCGGCGCAAAACGCTCGACGGATTTGGATAACCCATAGAAAACCCCTGCCGCAGCGACACTGACCGCAGCGCCAGTCACCAGGCGCCTTTGCTTGTCAATGGGTTCCTGTTGTGGCGGGCAAGCCAGGCCGGCCTTGCCGCGCCGGCTTTCCCTAAAATCCCAGATTTGCCCGGCGATAAATACCACCAATCCCGTATAGATCGCCCAGTTTTGGGGTGAGAGTCCTGTCACGGTAAACCACAAAGCAAATGTGGACAACATGCCGCCTCCCAGCGCCAGCCAGAACGGACCGGTATTGCCCCGCCGTTGCCCGTTTCGATATAGCAACCATAAGCTCAAGCCGATAAATCCAACAAACAGGGGAAACAGGTATGCATCGTTAATCAAGAAACCCAGGCCAACCGCGGTGACAGCCGATAAAGCCAAGGGCAGTCCCAGGCAGCAAGCGGCTGCAAAAGCGGCGCCAAAGGTTCCTAGCCATTGTCCAATTTTTTCTTTCATGGTTGCCTCCTATCCTGCGCAGCAAGAAAGTTGTTTCACATCTTTGGAAAAGGTCTGGGCGCAAAGTTTTAGCCCCTCGACCATGGTGAGATAAGGGAAAAGTTGTCCGGCCAGGTCTTCCACCGTCATATGGGTGCGGATGGCCAATGCGGCGGTCTGTATGATTTCCCCACCTTCGTGGGCCAGTACTTGAGCGCCCAACAATTTGCCACTGCCTTTTTCTGCCACCAGCTTTATAAAGCCGCGGGTTTCAAAATTGGCCAGCGCCCGGGGGACATTATCCAAGGTCAAGGTGCGGGTTTCGACTGGAATTCCCTGTTCATTCGCGCGGCGCTCATCCAGGCCTACCGTTGCTACTTGGGGATCGGTGAAAATCACTTCTGGCAACACAGACAAATCCAGTTTGGCCTGCCCGCCGGTCATATTGATGGCGGCGCGGGTGCCAGCGGCGGCGGCGACATAGACAAACTGAGGCTGGCTGGTACAGTCACCGGCGGCATAAATATGGGGGACGGAAGTGCGCATATATTCGTCCACTACGATGGCGCCATTGGATTGGGTGGCGACGCCGGCCTTTTCCAAATTCAGGCTGCCAGTATTGGGTGGACGGCCAGTGGTGATCAAGAGCCGATCGCAAGTCAGCTTGCCGGCATTGGTTTCCAGGATGAAACGGCCTTTTCCCAGCAGCGATTTTCGGTATTGTACCGAACTGGCTTGGGTATTGGTGAGTACTTGCATCCCTTCGTGTTCCAAGCATTCCTGCACGGTTTCCCCAATGGCGGGATCTTCACGGTAAAGAAGCGTATGACGGGCAAGCAGGGTGACTTTTGATCCCAGTCTCAAATAAGCCTGGGCCAATTCCAAGGCCACCACTGACGAGCCGATGACCACCAGATGCTTGGGCAGCTTTTCGGCAATCAAAGCTTCCGTGGAGGTCCAAAAAGGGGTTGCTTTTAATCCGGGAATGGGTGGAATGGCGGGAGAGGATCCGGTGGCGATGAGAATCCGGTCTGCCGACAGGGTTTGGGTTTGGCCGTCAGGTAGAGTGATAATCAAGGTTTGGGGATCTGCGAAAGCAGCCGTTCCGCGGATTAATTGGATCTCGGGGTGGGCGGCGAGTATATCTTCGTACTTGGCGCTGCGTAGTTCCTGAACCCGGTTTTGCTGTTGAGCTACCAGTTTTGCCCGGTCAATTTGGGGTTGATGATGCTCAATGCCTTGGAAGGGATGGGCCCGCTGCAAATAGGCGACATAAGCGCTGCGAATCATGATTTTTGACGGCACACAGCCGACATTGACACACGTGCCGCCAATAATGGAATTTTTTTCGATCAAATAGATTTTTTTTACCCCGCGCTCTATAGCCTTGAGGGCGCAGGCAAACGCCGCCGACCCGCTGCCAATAATGGCAATGGTCAAAGACTCTATGGGTTTTTCTGGTAGAGGGCCTGATTTATCTAAAATGCTGGCGCGGTAGCCTTTTTCTTCAATAGCGTTGATTAAGGTGGATAGCGCCACATCGCCGCCATTTTCCAGCTCCAGCCAGGCAAGAGATTCTTGGTAGGAAACTTTGGCGGAAACGCCGGGGAGTTCATTGAGCTTTTTTTCCAACCCCGGCGCACACGTGGGGCAGGTCATGCCTTCGATTTTTATAACGTGGGTGCTCATGCATGACTCCTGGTTTGTTTAGGGTGATTGTAAGTATGCATGCCGTACCTAACTACGGAGTCAAGCCATTTCTGATGTTACGCAACTTACGGGAAGAATAGCGCCGTCACACCCTCTCCCCAACCCCTCTCCCTCCCCCGCATGCTGGGAAGGGTTGGGGAGGGGGGGCCCTGTCTTGCCCGCAAGCCAATGCCTGGATTCCTTGGCAAACCGCTCACTTCGTTTGAGAGCTGACATGCGTGATATCAGTTATACCTTATAATGAGGGCAACCAAAGTGGAGGGATCTATGCTTGAAATCATCCAAATCCCCGTCCTTAGCGATAACTATGTCTATTTATTACATGACCCGGACTCTGGCATGACGGCGGTGGTAGACCCGGCAGTGCCGGAGCCTGTATTGAGTGTTTTGGAAACCCGGGGTTGGCGGTTAACGCATATTTTCAATACCCACCATCACTGGGATCATGTGGGCGCGAATGAAGTGCTCAAATCCAGCACCGCTTGTGAAATCGTCGGCTTTCAAGGGGATGCCCGGCGGATTCCCGGGATTGATCGGCTGGTGAGCGAAGGGATGACCGTCGAGTTGGGGGCGATAAGGGGGGAAGTGCTCGAAGTACCGGGTCACACCCGCGGACATATCGCCTATTGGTTTGAAGACAGTGACGCGGTATTTTGCGGGGATACCTTGTTTGTCCTGGGTTGTGGCAGGCTGTTCGAGGGAAGCGCGGAACAAATGTGGCATTCCTTATGTAAACTGAGAGCGCTGCCAAAATCCACCCGGGTTTATTGCGCGCACGAATACACCTTGAGCAATGCGCGGTTTGCATTGAGTATCGAACCAGACTACCCGCCTTTATTGGAAAGAGCGAAACAAGTAGAGGCGCTGCGCCGTGAGGGGAAGCCAACCGTGCCTTCAACCATTGGGGAGGAATGCCTTACCAATCCTTTCCTGCGGGCCGAAGACCCGCTATTACAGGCACGTTTGGGAATGAAGGGCGCACCAGCGGTGGCGGTATTTGCTGAAATTAGGCGAAGAAAAGATCACTTCCACGGCTGATGGCTTTCACTGTTATTTCCGGAGGACAAACTGGTGTGGACCGGGCGGCGCTGGATGTGGCTTTGACTTTGGGCGTGCCGTGTGGCGGATGGTGCCCGGAGGGACGGCAAGCCGAAGATGGCCCCCTTTCGCCGCATTACCCATTGCGCGTGTTGCCTGGCGCTGACTACCAGGCCCGCACCCGCCGGAATGTGATAGACAGCGACGGCACTTTGATTATTTATTTTGAAGAACTGGAAGGCGGCACTGCTTTGACTGCAAAGTTTTGCCTTGAATTGCATAAACCTTGCAAATTGATTGATGGAGCGGAGATTGCGCCCTTGCAAGCTGCGGAAGCGATAAGGCGATTCGTGAGGCGGCATAGCATAGAGTCGCTGAATGTTGCCGGTCCCCGGGCGAGCAAGGCGCCTCGCGCCTATGCTTACACCCGGGAGGTGCTGACAAAATTGTTGTCTCAGCGCATCCCGTAGACAACAATGGTTTTTCCACGGGCGCTGAGCAGTCCTTCAGCTTCCAGTGTTTTGAGCACCCTGCCCGCCATTTCCCTAGAACAACCAACAATCCGCCCTAGTTCTTGACGGGTAACCCGGATTTGCATGCCGTCGGGATGGGTCATGGCATCGGGCTCCTTGCATAAATCCATTAAAGTCCGGGCGATGCGTCCGGTCACATCTAGAAATGCCAGATGACCCACTTTGCGGCTGGTTTGCAGCAAACGTCTCGAGACTTGCCGGCCCAGCGTGCGTAATAGTTCGTTGGCGTAAGGCGCCAGCTCGCCTTCCAAAACTTGTTCCAAGTGTTTATAGCTGATCTCCGCCAACTTGCAGGGTTCTTTGGTGCGGACTGTGACGGCGCGGGTGTTTTCCCCCAAAAAAACACCCACCTCGCCGATGAACTCTCCCTTATTGAGATAGCCTAAAACCATTTCACGGCCACTGTCTTCCTGAATGCTTACGGAAACAGAGCCTTCCATGATGTAGTACAGAGTATTGCCCGGATCACCCGGTTGGATGATCGGGGCCTTCGAGCGGTATTGCCGGCGCCGGCAGCAGTTAAGGAATGCTTCGATAAAGTCTTGGTTTTCGACAACAGGTTCTGGTGTTTGAAGCATGCTTTGCCCGCAGTGTAACTCGTCCTTGTTTAAGTCTAGGCGAGATTTGGTGATTGTAAAGGTGCCTTTTCCGTGCTGATTTTATTGGTTTGCCTTGGGCTAGATCGGCTCCTTTATGGCTTTTCACGGTACAATCGATTAAAGATAGTGGATTTTTTACACTAGCCCGGATATTTCACCAGCCGGATTCGGGCTTTCCCATAATTAACTGATTTTTATGGATAAAATGCTTAAGCTTCATGATTTCCACGAAATCCAGATTGGATTCAGCCCGAATCCTATCCCGGCCCTGGCTTGTCTAGGCACGTCTGGGCTTGGGCTTCCTTCAAGCCGTAAGCTTAAGGCTATGCCTTTACTCCGGGCGTCCTGCCCTCCGCCCCTGACGGGGCCAGCGGAGCTGTTCCAAATCGCTCCCGGCGATTTGGTCAGTCCAGCCCTGCGCCCAGCCGCACCTGTCCTGCGCCATCATCCGGGATGCTGGTGAAATATCCGGGCTAGGAGCGAAAGGCCATGATTGATCAAGCATTCGTCGATAAATTATTCCCCCATTGGGTAGAACTTCGGAGGGAATTGCACCGCTATCCGGAGTTGGCTTTCGAAGAAGTGGAAACCGCCAGAAAAATCATGGCTGAACTGGATCGTTTGCAGATTCCGTATGAATATCAAGGCAAAGGCGGGGGCGTGATTGGCCGGATTGACGGTAAAATCGGCGTCCATGTGCCTACTGTTGCCTTGCGCGCGGATATGGACGGACTGCCCGGCACGGAAACCACCGGTCTGCCTTTTGCTTCCGAAAATCCTGGCAAGATGCACGCTTGCGGTCATGACGCTCACGTCACCATGGTATTGGGGGCGGCGGCTTTATTGCGAGAAAATCCGCCGCCGGGAAAGGTTTTGTTCGTCTTTCAGCCTGCCGAGGAAAGCGGCGGGGGCGCTCGAGTCATTCTTAAATCAGGCGTGTTAGAAGGGGTTCGGGCGATTTTTGGCGGTCACGTGACGCACCATTACCGGGTAGGAGAAATCATGGTGGCTGAGGGCGTGATCACCGCGCAATCCGATAGTTTCACCATTCACATCCATGGCCGGGGTGGTCATGGCGCCCGTCCCCATGAAGCCATTGACGCCGTGGTTATTGCCGGTTTTTTGATTACCGCAGTACAAACCTTGGTATCGAGGGAGATTGATCCTTTGCACCCCTCGGTGATTACCATCGGTCAAGTCGAGGCTGGCAGTGCGCCTAACGTGATTGCGGAAAGCGCAATGCTGCGGGGAACCATTCGAACCACACTGCCTGAAGTGCGTCGTCACTTGCACCGTGGATTGAAGCGAATGGTCAATGCGTTGGCGGATCTCCATGGCGCTGAAATTGAGTTGGAAATTCGGGAAGGCTATCCTCCGGTAATCAACTCTCCCACAGAAACGCAAATAGCCTGCCGCGCTGCGGAGGCAGTGGTAGGAGAGAAAGGCGTAGTGGCAATGGATCATCCCAGCATGGGGTCGGAAGATTTCGCCTTTTATTTGCAAAAGATAGCCGGCTGTTATGTGCGTTTTGGTGCTCGTAAGCAGGAAGAAGAATACATACCGCTGCATAGCCCAGCCTTTGATATCAACGAAGAAGTACTCAAGGTCGGCGCAGCTTATTTTGCCGCAGCAGCTTGGGAAGCGTTAAAGACCTATGAGCAAGGATGATCCTCTGATTTTCAAGGGTTCCAAACAGCGTACCCTCGGTCTGGAGTGGGAGCTTCAACTGGTGGATCAAGGCACCTTGAATTTGGCGGACAAGGTGCTGCCGCTGATGGAAGCTTTTCCCGATATTCAGTGGATTCAACCCGAGTTTATTCAAAGTTGTATTGAGATCTCTTCAAAAGTTTGCCATGGCATATCTGAACTGGAAGCCCATGTGCATGCAGTGCTTAAGGATCTTTGTCAACGAAGTAAAAACCTTGGGGTGCTCTTATGCGGCGCAGGTACTCACCCCATCTGCCAGCGGTTGGCATTGATTACGCCACTGCCCCGTTATTTGAGGCAACAGGCCTTGTACGGCTATTTGGCCCGTAATCAGATCACTTTTGCCAGCCATGTTCATGTGGGGATGCCGTGTGGCGAAACGGCAATCGCACTGATGCGGGAAGTCAAAGCGTATTTACCCGTCTTAATTGCCATTAGTAGTAGCTCCCCTTTCTGGCGCGGCTATGAAACGGGATTTGCGTGCTACCGGCAAAGAATCTTGGCCTCCGGCCGCAGCTTTGGTATTCCTCCCTCTTTTGCGGACTGGTCCCGGTTTTGTGAGTTTTTTTCCCTTTCCCAGCGGGCAGGCATTTTCGAAAACATCGACGATATTCACTGGGATATCCGCCCCAGGCCAGCACTTGGGACTTTAGAAGTGCGGGTAATGGATTCCCAAACCTGTCTCGAGGATGCAATATCCCTTGCCGCATTTGTGGTGTGTTTAATCGAATATCTGCAATCGACTTCTGAAAAAGATCGGCCAGCCATGCTTCCCAAGCCCTTGCCTTGGTGGCTTGAGAAAGAAAATTATTTCCAAGCCAACCGAGCAGGCTGTGAGGCCCAATATATCGACAAACGGGGCAATATCTTAGCGTTAAAAGAAATCATTGAATGTCTATGGTCTGAGTTATTACCCTGCGCTTCGGCGATGGAGTTGCTTTGCTATTTTGAACATTTGCACCAGAGAATCGTGTCGGGAGTAAGCTGGCAGCGTCAATTGCAGTGTTATAAGAAAACCGGAAATTTACACGACGTCGTCATGCTACTGGTGGATGAACTCTGGGAAGGGTTGGGTTAGGTGGGCGGGGGGTGATCTGCTACAATCCAAGGCAGCAAACATCAAGGACATCTATGGCTACCAAACAAATATTTAAAGTTGCTTTCGTCAATCAGAACCAAGTCTATGAGATCTATGCAAAGCGTGTGTATCAAGGGGATTTGTATGGATTTGTCGTCGTCGAGGATTTCGTGTTTGGCGAGGCCAGTTCCATTGTGGTGGACCCCAGCGAGGAAAAGCTGAAGGCTGAATTCGAGAACGTCAAGCGGAGTTTCATTCCCATGCACGAAATCATCCGCATTGACATGGTGGAAAGGCGGGGAACGGCAAAAATTTTGCCTCTCAAAGAGGTTGGTGGAAGCAGTAAAGGCCCTTCTTTTTATACGCCGGACAAGAAGTAAGGTTGTTTCAAGCGTTTAGGGATTTATATGCGTACTCAAGCGCGCGTCATTCCGGGAGAATTTTTGCGAAAGCAGGATGAGAGTTGAACGATTCTGGTTAGATAGAAAATATCGACCCGGAGGGCATATGCACTGACACTTGGATTCCCAGTGGAACGATTACGGTCATTTCACCACTTTCAGGGTAGGCCGTTTGGGTTTCTCCGGCGTTTTCTTGGGAGAGCTAGGCGGTGGGGTGTCACCATCGGTTTCCTCATCAAAGATCATGCCCTTGCCCGTTTCTTTGGCATAAATCGCCAAGACTGCTTGTATCGGTACATGAACCTGCATTGGCGTGCCCCCAAAACGGGCTTGGAAAGCGATTTCTTCATTACCCATCAACAAGTTTACGACTGCTGCAGGATGCAGATTGAGCACAATGCGGCCATCTTGCACATATTGCCGTGGCACGATCGCCTGCTCCTGGTCTGCATCCACCAGGATATAAGGTGTCATTTCATTATCGACAATCCATTCATAAATCGCGCGAATAAGGTAGGGACGCAGTGGTGTCATGGCTAGGCAGAAATCTTTTCGGGTAAGTGACCCATTTCCAATTCAATATCGCTCAAGCTTCGTTGGAAGCCATCGCGGGCGAAAATCCGGTTGGCATAAGCTTGAATAGCTTGGGCTTCCCTAGGGAGTTCAATGCCAATTTTGGATAGCCGCCACATCAAGGGCGCCAAGGCGCAATCCACCAAGGAAAATTCTTCGCTCAGGAAATAGGGTTTGGAAGCAAAGATTGGCGACGCGGCTATCAATCGCTCCCGTAATAATTTGCGAACCTTGGCGGCCTTTTTATCCACCGAGGCTTCGATCTCGTTGAGCAGGCTAAACCAATCCCTTTCAATTCGGGATATCAACATCCGGGCCCGAGCCCGTGCCACCGGTTCCATCGGATGCAAGGGCGGATGGGGAAACCGCTCATCCAAAAATTCCATAATGATTTTTGGGTCGAATAGTACCAGTTCCCGGTCAATCAAGGTGGGTGTATCGCCATAGGGGTTGAGATCGATAACATCCTCGGGTGGATTGGCAGGGTCAATGTATTCGATGTCAGCCTGTATGCCTTTTTCAAACCAGACCACGCGGACTTGGTGGCTATAGGGGCAGAAAGGAGAACAATACAGTTTCATTATATTTTGGCCATTGAATATAACAATCCGAAACCTTAATGTTGCGGAATTGAATAGGACTGCACTATATTATCACGCAACACGTCAATGAATTTCTTTCCAATACGCTTTCTTGAGCCGGTACATAATGAAGGCCAAGATAATCAAATAAAATAAAACATATTTACCGAGTTTTAATCTATCCAATTGCGCTGGTTCGGCAACGTAATTGAGAAAATTGACCAAGTCAGTCACTGCCCGGTCAAATTCTGTTTTGGATAAGGTGCCAGGAGAGACCTGTTGTAATTTTACAATGGTGGGTGTGCCCTTCTTCTCCTTGATTACAGCTTTTTGCATCCCCTGAAGATCCCACAATACATGAGGCATTCCCACGTCTCTAAACACCCAATTATTCACCCCGAAAGGACGCTCCTCATCCTGGTAAAAACTGCGCAAAAAAGTGTAGACCCAGTCCGCGCCTCTGGCCCGAATACGCTCGGACAAATCTGGGGTGGGCAGACCGAACCATTTTTCCGCATCTTCAGACGGCATGGCAGTTGACAGGGTTCCAATAGGTTTGTCCAACCAGGGGAACAGATTCTTCAGTTCATCATCGGATAGCTTCAAGTCTTTTTGAATGCGTTTGTAGCGCATATGCTTGAGAGAGTGACACCCAATACACCTTTCTCCGTAAAGTTTTGCTCCGCGTTGTAGAGATTCGGTATCAAAGATATCCAAGTCGGGTGTTTGTAATGGCGCGGTTAATTCTGCCGCTACCATCCTTGGAAGACTCAAAAACAACGCAAAAATTAAATGCTTCATAGGAATTTTCTCAGGATTTTGTTGTTTTTAATCATTGTCTGAGTAGCTGACCAGGCTTCGGCCGCCTTTTTGTATAGTGGCAAAGATTGGAGTATGGCCTGGATTTTTTCTAAAACAGGGCGCAATAGCTTCCAGATCATGCGGGCAAGCGCCGGGGTCCAGCCCTCCCGTTCCAGGAAAGGTTTGGGCGGCCAAACCACCCGTTCCGGTACTGGCTTGGTGATTTCCATGCGGGTGTAGATCGGCATGAAAACGAAGAAGGCAAAATAGATAATGGTGAAAATAATGCCGAAAAATGCCGCCGTCGGCGTGGGTGGAATCGTACCCAAATAGCCCAGGGCCAAAAAGCTGATCACAAACAAAGCCAAAGCGATTTTGTAGGTAATACCCCGGTAACGGATAGAGCGTACGGAACAGCGGTCCAGCCAAGGCAGGAAAAACAAAATAAAAATCGCCGCGAACATGGTCAACATGCCACCGAATTTACTCGGAATCGCCCGCAGAATGGAATAGAAAGGCGTGAAATACCACACCGGGGCGATGTGCTCGGGGGTTTTCAATGGATCGGCGGGAATGAAATTGGGATGCTCCAAAAAGTAACCGCCGAAATCTGGTTCATAAAACACAATCCATGCGCAAATGGTGAGGAAAACCGCAGCCGCGAAAAGATCCTTCACCGTGTAATAAGGGTGGAAAGGAATGCCATCCAGGGGCACGCCGTTTTTGTCCTTCTTTTCCTTGATATCGATGCCGTCGGGATTGTTGGAGCCTACTTTATGCAGGGCCACAATGTGTAAAAATACCAGGAACACCAAGATGAGTGGCACCGCAATCACATGAAAGGAGAAAAACCGGTTCAAGGTGACGTCGGAGATGACAAAATCCCCGCGTATCCAGGTGACTAGATCATCACCAATCACCGGAATGGCCCCAAACAGGGAGATAATCACGTTGGCGCCCCAGTAAGACATTTGTCCCCAAGGCAGCAGATAACCCATGAAGGCCTCCGCCATCAGCGCCACATACATGGACATACCCAACAGCCACACCAGTTCCCGCGGTTTTTTGTAGGAGCCATAAAGCATGCCCCGGAACATGTGCATATAAACGACGATAAAAAACATCGAAGCGCCCACTGCATGCATGTAGCGGATCAGCCAGCCCCAATCCACATCGCGCATGATCATTTCCACGGTATCGAAGGCGCGGTCAGCCGAGGGTTTGTAATTCATTGTCAGCCAGATCCCGGTGAGTATCTGATTCACCAGGACCAGCAGCGCCAAGGAGCCAAAGAAATACCAAAAATTGAAGTTTTTGGGGGCGTAATACTTGGCGAAGTGTTCGTTCCAAACTTTCAGTAAGGGAAAACGCTCATCTATCCAAGCGAGCAAGCGGCTTCCACAATCTTTGCATTCGTTCATGTCAGGCCGATGCCTCCTGTTGTTCTTCTTCTCCAACGACAATGCGGGTATCTGTCAAATAGCGGTACGGAGGGACTTCCAGATTGGTTGGCGCGGGGACTTTTTTGTACACCCGGCCCGCCAGGTCAAACCGCGAGCCGTGACAGGGACAGAAAAAACCGCCCAGCCAGTCTTTGCCAAGATCGGGTGGCGCCACTTCGGGCCGGTAAGTGGGGGAGCAGCTTAAATGGGTGCAGACCCCCACCGCCACAAAAATTTCAGGTTTGATAGAGCGGTAACGGTTTTTGGCAGCCTCTGGCTGAATGGATTCCTCAGATAAGGGATCCCGCAGCAAAGGTTCCAGTTTGGGTAGGGTTTCCAGCATTTCCTCGGTGCGTTTCAACGCCCAAATGGGTTTGCCGCGCCACTCGACCCGAATGAGTTGCCCGGGCTCCAGCTTGGCGATATCGACTTCAATGGGAGCGGCGGCTTCCAGGGTGACAGCGCTGGGCTTCAAATAGCCAAGAAAGGGCACTGCGGTCATCGCAGCGCCGGCGGCGCCTACAACCGCTGCGGTTTGGGTGAGAAACTTGCGTTTCTCGAGATCGATCTGACTATCGTCTTGACTCATGACGAAGACTCTCCTCCAAATTCGGCCTGGCGGTGTTATATAAATTTCGTTGCTAGAAGGCAAGCAATTAATGTGCCATTAAAAGCTTGCCGAGAGAAAGACGCCAGTTGCCGTTGTGTTTTTATTAAGGTTGCATATGCTTTTTGCCTTGGATTTTGGCGTTTATCAAGGCCACTGTCAATGTCCTGCCCGGATTACCAGGCTGGCGGATAGGCTGAAACCCATTGATTTTATAGGGGTAGCGCGGATTGCAGTGCGGCGAAAAAAACCGCATTTTCTTCAGGGGTGCCGATGGTCACCCGCAGGCAATTGGTTAATAACCCCCCTGCGGGATGCAGGTTTTTAATCAAGATTTTTTGCTGCTTAAGCTTGTGAAAAACCGCGTCTGCATCGGGAACACGGAAGAGAATAAAATTGGCCGCGCTGGGAAAAGCTTCCACCTGGGGAAGTTTTTGTAGTTGCTGAAACAGTTTGGTGCGGTCGCTCCGGATTTGGGCGGTTTGCTGCTCGAAAACGTTGGCATTGGCCAGGGCAAATTCCGCGGTGATTTGGGTGAGGACATTGATGTTGTAGGGCAATCGCAGTTTGTCCAATTGTTCCAGCCAGGCGGGATGGCCGGCCAAAAATCCAAGACGCAGTCCGGCCAGTCCCAATTTCGACAGGGTGCGCATGACCAGTAGATTATCGAACTGATTCAGGCGATCCATGAATGTCGCCTGGGCGAAAGGTGCGTAAGCCTCGTCCAGGATTACCAGGCCCGGCGTCTTTTTGATGATTTCAGCAATAACTGTTTCATCAAACAAGTTACCGCTGGGATTGTTGGGGTAGGCGAGAAAAATAAGCTGTGGTTGATATTGTTTGATGGCGGCCAGCACTTTTCCGGCATCCAAAGAGAAATCACTTTGCAGCGGCACGCCGACAAAATTCAGTCCCAAGCTGATGGCCAGTTGTTGATACATGACGAAAGTGGGTTGTGGCGCCATGACCGTTGCTTCGGGCTTGCCCGCCAGGGCCATCAGCAGGATTTGGATGATTTCATCAGAACCATTACCGAGCAGGATTTCCATGGTCTCTGGTACCTTGGCGTGTCGCCGCAGGGTATTCTTAAGGGACTCAGGCTGGGGATCCGGGTAACGGTTGGGTTGAATCTCCCGGAGCTTGCTCAACCACGCCTCAACCATCTCAGGTGGCCAATGATAAGGATTTTCCATGGCATCCAGTTTAACGAATCCTTCCGCGGAAGGAACGTGATAGGCATTCAGCGCTAGAATTTCCGGACGGAAAAACGCGGTAATTTTATCGTTGAGATTGGTCATCGTTTGATCCGGTATTCCGCGGAACGGGCGTGGGCGGTCAAACCCTCGCCACGGGCCAGGATGGCAGCGGTTTCGGCAAGTTTAGAGGCGCCTTCGGGGGAGCAAAAGTTGAGGGTGGTGCGCTTTTGAAAGTCATAGACGCCCAGCGGGGAAGAAAATCTCGCGGTGCCGGAGGTGGGCAGCACGTGATTCGGGCCGGCGCAATAATCTCCCAATACCTCGGCGGTATAAGCGCCCATGAAGATGGCGCCTGCATGGCGGATTTGGGAAAGCAGTGCTTCGGGATCGGTTACCGCCAATTCCAGATGTTCCGGCGCAATGATATTGGCTATCTGACAGGCCTCGTCCAGATCTTTGACTTCGATCAAGGCACCGCGCCGGGACAGAGAGGCGTGGATGACTGTTTTTCTTTCCATGGCGGGCAGTAGCTTGTCAATGCTGGCGGCCACTTGTTGGATATAGCTTGGATCCGGGCATAGCAAAATTGATTGGGCATTTTCGTCGTGTTCTGCCTGGGAGAATAAATCCATGGCGATCCAATCCGGTTCAGTGCTGCCGTCAGCAATGATTAAAATCTCGGAGGGACCGGCAATCATGTCGATCCCCACTTGGCCAAACACCAGCTTCTTGGCGGTAGCCACGTAGATGTTGCCGGGACCGACAATTTTATCAACTTTGGGAATGGACTGCGTGCCGTAAGCCAGCGCCGCGACAGCTTGCGCGCCACCTATGCGGAAAACCCTGTCCACTCCGGCGATGGCGGCGGCGGCCAGGACCAAATCATTGATTTCCCCATTGGGGGTGGGGACGACCATGATAAGCTCGGGTACTCCGGCGACTTTGGCGGGAATCGCATTCATCAACACCGACGAGGGATAGGCCGCCTTGCCGCCTGGAACATACAACCCCACCTTGTCTAAAGGGGTAACTTGTTGGCCCAGCATATTCCCCAAAGCGTCAGTATAGCGCCAGGATTCCAGCTTTTGATGCTCGGCATAGGCGCGGATGCGTTCGGCGGCAAAGCGGAGAGCTTTGGTTTGCCGATTGGGTATAGACTGCAATGCTTGATCTAGCCGCGATTTGGGCAGTTCAAGTTCACTAATGGAAGCGGCCCGGAGATTGTCGAAACGTTGGGTATAGTCCAAAACCGCCGTATCGCCACGGGATTTGACCTGCTGAAGTATCGTCTGCACTGTTTGCAGCACGGAAAGATCCTCCTCGTCATTCCATGCCAACAGCCGGTCGAGCTTGGAAGGAAAGTCAGGGTCAACGCTGGAAAGCCGCTGCATTGCAATAGTCATGGCATGGCCTCGGCGGTAACCGCGGTTTCCAGGTCGCGGATTAATTCCTTGATGCGTTCGTGTTTCATTTTCATGGCGGCTTTATTGACGACCAGTCTGGAGCTCACGTGCATGATCAATTCCTTGGGTTCCAAGCCGTTGGCTTTCAAGGTATTGCCGGTATCCACCAAATCAACGATACATTCCGCCAGCCCTATCAAGGGCGCCAATTCCATGGAACCGTAAAGTTTGATAATTTCCGCCTGAATCCCCTGACCGGCGAAATAGCGCTTGGCGGTATTGACATATTTGGTTGCCACCCGCAGCCGCCTGCCTTGCCACTCTTCCCCCGCTTTGCCGGCGGTCATCATTCGGCAGCGGGCGATGCCCAGATCCAATGGCTCATAGAGCCCTCCCGCCCCATGCTCCACCAGCACGTCCTTGCCGGCAATACCGGCATCAGCCGCCCCGCAGGCGACATAAGTCGGCACGTCCGTGGCGCGAATAATCAGCAAACGGACATCTTCTTGATTGGTGGGCAGGATTAATTTGCGCGAGGTTTCCGGATCACAAGCAGGTTCAATTCCCGCAGCCGCCAACAGCGGCAGTGCTTCCTGGTAAATCCGGCCTTTGGAAACGGCAATGGTAAGCATTTAAATATTGTCCTCAACTAATTTAACAACCCATATTCCGGACTTTCGCTTGCCAGGGTATTCAGTCTTTCTTCCGAGGGTGTCGGCAGCAAGGATGCTGCCGTCAAGTTCCCCAGAATCGCATCATTTAAACACCTAAAATATTGATTGCCGGGGCAGGTGGTCTGCTTCGAAAACCTCGCCGGCAGGGAGGCCGGCGTGGAGACTAGAGGGAAGTATTCACGGCGTTTTTCGAAGCAGACCACCTGCCCCGGCTTGAGTAGATAACGCAGCCCTGACAAGTTCCCAGGGAAGGGCTTACAACGTCTCTCGGAAGAAATACTGAATACCGTGGCCAATGATTTCATTTTCACGCTACCCGGCGGATAACAGCACCCAATTGGGCGAGTTTCTCTTCAATTTGTTCATAGCCCCGGTCAATATGATAAATCCGGTCAACGATGGTTTCATCCTGGGCCGCCAGCGCCGCCAGCACCAGGCTGGCCGAAGCGCGCAGGTCGGTGGCCATGATTGGCGCGCCCTGGAGTTTTTCCACGCCCCGGCAAATGGCGGTATTGCCCTCGATAGTGATATCCGCCCCCAGGCGGCGTAATTCCAGCACATGCATGAAACGGTTTTCAAAAATGGTTTCAGTGATGACCCCGACGCCTTGGGAAATACTATTCAGCGCCATGAGTTGAGCCTGCATATCCGTGGGGAAGGCGGGGTAGGGAGCGGTACGCAGGGAAACCGCCCGGGGGCGCTTTGGCATGTCCAGTTCAATCCAATCGCTGCCGGTTTCGATTTCAGCCCCGGCTTCCTTGAGCTTATCCAATACCGAATCCAGTAGGTCGGGACGGGTTCGAGTGGTTTTGACCCGGCCTTGGGTGATGGCGGCGGCGGTCAGATAGGTGCCGGTTTCGATTCGGTCGGGTTGTACTTCGTAATGCAAGCCTGGCTTTCCCAAGGTGTCTACCCCTTCGATTTCCAGTACATCAGTACCGATACCTTGAATTTTGGCCCCCATCTGGTTGAGAAAAAGCGCCAGGTCGGTCACTTCCGGTTCCCGGGCGGCGTTTTCTATGATGGTCTTGCCTTGCGCCAGCACCGCGGCCATGAGCAGATTTTCCGTGCCGGTGACGGTGACTTGATCTAGCACCAAGCGGCTGCCGTTAAGGCGTTTGGCCGTGGCGTGAATGTAGCCGTTTTCCACCTGAATTTCAGCACCCATGGCGGTCAAGCCTTTAAGGTGCAAATCCACGGGCCGGGCGCCAATGGCGCAACCGCCCGGCAGGGATACCACGGCCTCTCCAAACCGGGCCAATAAAGGTCCTAGCACTAATATGGAGGCGCGCATGGTTTTGACCAGTTCGTAAGGAGCCAAAGGCGAGTGGATATGGCTGGCGTCGGCTTCAATCACCATTTTCTCGTCCACGAGGAACTTAACCCCCATGCCGCCCAACAGTTCCAGCATGGTGGTAATGTCCCGCAGATGGGGTATATTGCCCAGGGCTACCGGGATTTCCGAGAGCAATGTCGCCGCCAGAATGGGCAAGGCGGCGTTTTTTGCGCCAGAGATAGGAACTTCGCCGCACAAGCGGCGGCCCCCTTCAATCAGTAGTTTATCCATGGTTACAGGGGAGAAGGGACTCTAAGTCATAGACTTGGGCAATGGGATCCAGTTGCGGCGGACATTGCCGGTAGGTCAAGGTTTTCCCAAATTGTTTCGTCATTCTCAACCATTCCACCAGTAAAGCCAGCCCCGCGCTGTCAATGCGCTGGACGTTGCTCAAATCAATAACAATGGACGAAGGCGCTTTTTCTAAGTGTTTGCGGGAAGTTTTCCAAAGGGTGGCGGCGGTGAAAAAAGTCAAATCGCTTTCCACCAGGAAATGCCCATTGCCCGTCTCCACCAGTCTGGGTGTCGCTGTATTGGAAGGTTGCGAGGGGGATGTCATGGGAATGTGCGGTTTGCTTATTCTTTTGGCGGATCGGGCGCTTTATCACTGGCTTTCATGAAAAAGCGGCCAATCAGCTCTTCCAAGACCAGCGCCGATTGAGTGATCTCAATCTCATCGCCGTCTTGCAGATAATCAGGACTGCCACCGGCTTCCAAAGCGATATATTGTTCTCCCAACAGCCCAGCGGTATAGATGCTGGCAATGCTGTCATCCGGCAGTTTATTGTATTTAGGCTGGATTCTCATCTCCACCATCGCTTCGTAATTTTCATCGTCCAAACTAATGTTGGAAACCCTACCGATAGTGACACCGGCTACCTTGACCGGGGATCGTACCTTGAGACTGCCGATATTCTGAAACCGCGCATAGAGATGATAACCTTTGCGCTGATCGCCATATTCACTCAAGTTGCTGACTTTCATCGCCAGCAGAAATAGCGCCGCCAGCCCCAGGGCGACGAAAAACCCAACCCAAATTTCAATCATTCTCGTGTTGTGCATTCCCTTAATCTCCAAACATCAGCGCTGTGAGGACAAAGTCCGATCCTAATACTGCAAAAGCCGAATAGACCACCGACCGGGTCGTGGCCCGGCTTACCCCCTCGGAAGTGGGGGTCGCGTCATAACCTTCGAATACCGCGATCCAGGTGACAATGACACCGAATACCAGGCTTTTGATCACACCGTTGACAATGTCCTCCTTAAAATCGATGGCGGCCTGCATCTGGGACCAGAACGAACCTTCGTCCACCCCCAACAGCCCCACGCCCACGAAGTAGCCGCCGTAAATCCCGATAAAACTGAACAAGGCCGCTAAAAGCGGCATGGAGAAAAAGCCGGCATAAAACCGGGGCGCAATCACCCGGCGCAAGGGATCGACCGCCATCATTTCCATACCGGAAAGCTGTTCGGTAGTTTTCATCAAGCCGATTTCCGCGGTCAGGGCCGATCCCGCCCGCCCGGAAAACAGCAGCGCCGTCACCACGGGCCCAAGTTCCCGCACCAGGGAGGCGGCAATCATCACCCCCAGGGATTCCTCAGCGCCAAAATCCGACAACACGTTGTAGCCTTGCAGCCCCAACACCATGCCGACAAAAAAACCGGACAAGCCAATCAATAAGATGCTGAGTACGCCGACCACATACATTTGCTGGATCAACAAACGGGGACGGATCACGATTTCCAGGCTGCCGGACAACACCTGGAGCATGAAAACATTGGCGCGCCCCAGTTTGGCAAAGCCAGAAAGCGTGGTGTGGCCCAAGCGTTGCAGTACCCCTAGCATTCCAGCAAATCCTTTTCGTAATCGGGCGCTTGATAATGAAACGGCACCGGCCCGTCGGGCAGACCGTTGAGAAACTGCCGAACCCAGGGCGAATCGGTTTCCTCCAATTCCGCCGGTGTCCCTTGACCAACTACCTTACCCTCGGAAATCACATAAATATAATCGGAAATCGATGCCGTTTCTTGCACATCGTGGGATACTAAAATACTGGTCAGCCCCAATGCTTCATTCAGAGTCTTGATCAATTTGATCAAAACTCCCATGGAAATTGGGTCCTGGCCGGTAAAAGGTTCGTCGTAGAGGATCATCATCGGGTCCAGGGCGATGGCCCGGGCCAGTGCCACCCGCCGCGCCATGCCGCCGGATAATTGGGCCGGCATCAAGTCCCGTGCGCCGCGCAGGCCGACGGCCTCCAATTTCATCAACACCAGGGTGCGGATCATGGATTCCGGCAGCCGGGTATGTTCCCGCAGCGGAAAGGCGACATTTTCGAAGACATTCAAGTCGGTCAGCAAGGCGCCGGTTTGAAACAGCATTCCCATTCGTTTTCGCAGTTGGTACAGTTGGCCCCGGGACAGCCGGGGGACTTCCTTGCCATCCACCAAGATGGTTCCTGCCTGGGGGCGCAATTGGCCGCCAATGAGTTTGAGCAAGGTGGTCTTGCCGGTGCCGCTGGGGCCCATGATGGCGGTCACCGAACCGCGCCTGATATCCATATCCACGCCGTCGAAAATCCGCCGCTGGCCTCTGGAAAAGACCAGCCCGCGAATACTGACGATGACATCCTTTTCCCTGTTCATTGGTAATGACTAATGTTTCGATTGCGTTTCAAAATATTGCATTGTCCCCGACCTGGGGAGGTGAAGTCAATGGAAGCCGCTTGTCTCCCTTTTACATATTAATTTACTTTTCCGGGGAGGCAGAGGGTCTTCAGAACAACGTCATTTGCCCGGGTTGTCCGCGAAAGCGGCTGCAATCGAGGGGAGGTGCCGGTTGGTCGAGTTTGTATTTACGGACGGCGAGAAGGAAGCGCTTGCCAATCAGTTCGGCGAAGATGCCTTCGCCCCGGAGCCGGTGGCCGAAGCGGGGGTCATTGGCACGCCCGCCCCGGGTATCGCGGATGCGGTTGAGCACGTGATCGGCTTTGTCGGGAAAGTGGACGCGGAGCCACTCTTCGAACAATCCGGCGACTTCCAGGGGCAGGCGCACCAGCATGTAAGCGGCCGTTTGGGCGCCCGCCTGGCTGGCGGCTTCCAGAATGGATTCCATTTCCGGGTCGGTGAGTACGGGAATCACGGGCGCGACCATGACATTGACTGGAATGCCAGCCTCACGCAGAGCCGTGACAGCTTGCAACCGGCGGTGAGGCGCACTGGCGCGCGGTTCCAGCTTGCGGGCAATACCGGGTTGCAATGTAGTAATGGACAGGTTGACCTGAACCAGTTGTTTTTCCGCCAGGGAAGCCAGTAAATCCTTGTCCCGTTCCACCAGGGCCGATTTGGTGGTGATGGTGCACGGATGGTGGAATTCGTCAAGCACTTCCAGAATCTGGCGGGTGATCCGGTATTGCCGCTCAATGGGTTGATACGGGTCGGTATTCGCGCCCAGGGCGATGGGAGAACAGCGGTAACCGGGTTTTTGCAATTCCCGGCGCAGTAATTTGGCGGCATCGGGTTTGGCAGTCAGTCTGGATTCGAAATCCAGCCCCGGGGACAAGCCGAGATAGGCATGAGTGGGCCGGGCGTAGCAATAGATACAACCGTGTTCGCACCCCCGGTAGGCGTTGATTGATTGTTCGAAGGGAATATCCGGGGACTGGTTGCGGGCGATGATGGTGCGGGGGGATTCGAGCGTAACTTCGGTGCGAAGCGGTGCGGGATCGTCATCGTCTTCCCAGCCGTCATCCACCGCTTCGTGGTGATATTGATTGTAGCGGCCATCCTGATTGCTGACCGCGCCGCGGCCTTTGGGTTTTTCCGGGGGTATCATCGCCATGTGTATGGATTGCCAAGTTTAGACATTATGAGCACTGAGCTTTGATTTCCTGACCCATAATTCGTTTATGATCGGATCGTAGCCCAGTTACGCCGGTTTGGCTACCTGCATTTTTCGAGGACGATTGCAGACACGGTTCTGGAGGCCATGTTCTTCCAAAAACCGTCTCTGAACCTGTCAGGAATTTTTTGTGCGCTTTGATAGGATGTAGTATCATAACTACAATCTGGCCCATTATTGTAACCATCATGTCCATATTGTCCAGCCGGGAATTCAATCACCACCCCAGCAAAGCCAAACAGGCCGCCGAAAAAGGTCCGGTAATCATCACCGACAGAGGACGTCCCACCCATGTGTTGCTTACCTGGGAATCCTATCAGCGCATGGCGGGTGGACAGACCAGCCTGTTGGATGCCATTGTTCCGGAGGAAACCGAAGAGTACGTCGAGTTCGAGCCACCGAGACATGAAGGCGGTTTCCACAAAAGCGCCGTCCTCGAGAACGGGGATTGAATGTTCCTTTTGGACACCAATGTTATCTCGGAACTGCGCAAGGCGCCTTTCGGAAAGGCCAACCCGAACGTGGTCCGGTGGGCTTCCGCCAGGGCGGTTACGGATTTTTACTTGTCTGTGGTTTCCATGTTGGAGCTGGAACACGGCGTGCTTCTCATGGAGCGCAAGGATGGCAGGCAGGGCTTGGCGTTACGGCAATGGCTGGAGGGGCGGGTGAAATCTGGGTTCACAGAGCGTATCCTGCCCATCGACACGGAAGTGGCTGTCTGTGCGGCCCGGTTGCATGTGCCGGATCCAAAACCGGACCGGGACGCATTGATTGCCGCCACCGCCATTGTCCATGGTCTGACAGTAGTCACGCACAACCTGAAGGATTTTTCGGCAATGCCCGTTCCGGTCATTGATCCATGGCAGAATTAATACCTTGGCGCTTGTGAGTGGCCAAAAAAATACATGGCTCAAAATAAGTTCTGATGTTATACAGCCGACAGCAGATATGCTCAGGTTTACGCGATCTTTGACCGTCATTTCGACCAGAGGGAGAAATCTTCACACCCCAGCCTCGATTTTGGATCAACTACAAGATTTCTCGCAAGCTCTCTCACTTCGTTCGAGACAGGCCTCGAAATGACAGTGCGTAACATCAGATAAGGTGTCTGTTTTTTTGACTACGTCAACACCCAAACATCGTTTGCTCAGCTAGATTTACTTGTCACCCGCTTTCAGGCTCGTTTCTGATTTGGAAAAAACTTTGGAGATGAAAAATTGGCGTTCAAATTGGATGTCAGGGCGGCGAGCCTGATAACCGTTGTGATTCTGGCAATTGCGATAGCCGCCATCCTTGGCCCGATACCCCAGGACCCCGCCTATCACCAATTTGCCGATGCCCGCGCATGCGGTTCCATTCCCAACTGCTTCAATGTCCTGTCCAATCTGGGGTTCGTGTTGGCGGGATTTCTGGGGCTGCGCTCGGTTTTCAAGTGGCCGGCGCCGTTACAACCGGCCATGAAGGTGTTCTGGTGGGGGATTCTCCTGATCGGCCCAGGCTCTGCCTGGTATCACTGGGCTCCGGATGATGCGCGGCTGGTGTGGGACCGGTTGCCGATGACCGTAGCCTTCATGGGCTTGTTTGCCGCCGTGCTGCAAGATCAATTTCATTTGAAAGGTTACTGGCTGCCCTTGCTGGTGGGGGTTGGCCTGGCGAGCATCGGGGTGTGGCTGGTGTTTGATGATTTGAGGTTTTATGGCCTGGTGCAATTTTTACCACCGGTATTGATCTTGTTGATTTTTTATCTGTCTCCGCCCGGGGTGATTCCCCGACAGGCTGTGTATTATGCTTTCGCCTTTTATGTCTTGGCTAAGGGAGCGGAATTTCTTGACCGGGAACTATTGGCGTTGACCGGCTGGATCAGCGGCCACACGCTCAAGCATTTGCTGGCTGCCGCGGCGGTGACATGGCTGATAAAAACCGAAGGTTAACTGAAACGGATTGATGCAATGAAATCCAAGCTCGCTGAAAGACAAGCCTTGTTAAATAAAGCGAGGATATTCCAACTCCTCAAATACACCATCTATATCCTATTGATGGTGGATGCTTATCAATACTTTCTTTCCGACTACGCTGCCAGCCGGCATTTATTTGAGACGGGTTTTAGTTTCAGCGAATTTGCCAAGGCCTTCGCCATCACCATTGATGTGACTGCGTGGCTGGTGTTGCTTTTGTTTTTTGAGCTGGAAACCGCCGTCATTCCAGCGGAAAAAATGAAAGGCCCATTGCTTTGGTTTCTGCACGGCGTGCGGCTGGTTTGTTACTTTTTTGTGTTCTCCTCGTATTACGGTTATTTCTCGAAATATTGGATGTTCGTGAATGCAGTGCCTTTTGCCGTGGATGACGTGTGCGCATTGGTGGGGGGCGCTTATACCTATGTGGTGGACCTGGATGAATATTTGCCAATTACGGAAGGAGTTTGCCAGAAGTTGAACCAGGCACCTCTGATGCGGTTGGAAGGGACGCATATTTTGGCCGATCCCGAGCGTTTGCAAGAGGCCCGCTTCATGGCTTTGGTAGATGTCCTCTACGCAACAGTTTGGTTAATTGTCATTGCCATTCTGGAGATTGATGTCTATTTGAAAGAGCACGGCAAGCTTAAAGGCTGGGTGCTGCTGGCCAGTGAAGTCACCAAAGCGCTTTTGTACCTGGCGCTACTGGGGGGCGCCGTTTTTTGGGGGATCAAAGGCGAGTTTCTGGACTTCTGGGATGCTTTTCTCTGGTTGGCCGCTTTTGCATTAATTGACTTGAATGTGTTTGGTTTGGCTGACGATTCGTAGGTTGTTATTGAAGGGTGTGTGAAATCACTTATTCACAACCGCTAGTCAAAAATGAAAAGTAAATGTCAAGCCCAGCAGTCAAAATTTTTCAGTTATATATTTTCTTGTAAACTATTGATTCTTATGGATAAATTCGGTTTGTCCAGTTTTTTTACAATTTGATAAAAGGCCATGATTTATGCGGGATTCAGGCTGCTTTTTGCAACTTGTTCACAAAGTTATCCACAGCTTTTGTGGAAAAAAATAGAGTTATAAATTCCGCACATCCAGGAAAGAACCGCTTTCATAAGCCTTTAGTTTCGGGAAGGTTTCAGCCAGCAGGCGGGCGGCTTCTTCTGGCGACATTTTCTCGGCATCCTGAACCCTTTGCACCGAGGGAAACTTGATTTTATCGCTGGTTTCAATCACTTTCGCCAGCATGGGGGTCCAAATAATCCCGGGCGCCAAGGCAGTGACGTGGGTGGATTCCATTTCCCGCGCATAAAGTTTCAACAAGCTGTTCAGCGTGCCTTTTGACAAGGAATAAGCATTCCAGCCCCGGTTGCAATTCACCGCCGCGCCAGAAGAGATGCCTACGACTTGATCGATATCGACCTCCAGATCAATCAAAGTATCGAGTAACACCTTGTTGGCCCAGACGTTGACTGTCATCACGGCGTCGATTTCATACAGGGGCGTCTCTGTCATATCTTTGATGGCCCCCAATACCCCGGCATTCAAAATCATCAAATCCAGGTTTTGGACGCCGTTTAACAAAGACCTTGCCGCTGGATCGATCCTTTCCAGTTGTTGCAAATCACAGTACTGGAAGCGGCATTTGCCGTGGTCTTGCAGCGGCTCTGGAAAATGACGCCCAAGCGCATATACCTCAGCTTCTTGCTGTAAGTACCATTGAGCCAGGGCTAGACCAAGTCCCGAACCGATGCCTGTAATTAAGATTCGTTGCATAGACATAACTCTTCTAAAGTGCGGGTCGAAAGAACCATTGAAAAATTCAGGAGTTTAAGGTGTTCCTTGGTGTGAGTCCATTTGTTTTGAGTGATGTTTTGCAAGCTATCTCCTGGCTAGCCGGCTCTCGGTCACTGAGCACGATGCTTTGAACCTCGGTAGATTCTGAAAAACTAGCCGGTATCGATGAAGTTCTCCCGCATCTGTGCGGATGGACGGTCACGTGAATGTATTTTGTCCACCTGGACAATCAATCCACTTATCATTCTGTGTGATATGCCGCACTAACTGCGGTATATCACGCAATATTTTGATAAAGGGCTTTTCTCTATTTTGATAAGGCTTTGAATTTAGTGGCTTATGATACTAAGGAACAGAATATGCTTAAATGCTTAGTTTCTAAATATTGATCGTCTTTTTATAGAGGAGGATGCCATGAGAAAGCTCAGTTTGCCGAAACTGATCGCAGTAGCCATAGTCTCTCAAATTCACGGTGTATGGGCGGAGTATGAGGAGTTGCCAACCTTGGTGGTGGAAGGAGAGATGATGGAGCCTGGGACTGTTTCGCTTCAACCCGGTTCCACCGGGGCACTGGATGCCGCGGATTTTCTGAATTATGTGCCTGGGGGAAATGTCAACCGTAATGGCCCGTTGACTGGAATTGCTCAGTTCCGGGGGTTGTTTGGGGAAAGGGTTAACCTACTCACCAACGACATGGCCCTGAAGCCTGCCTGCACCAATGCCATGGATGATCCTGCCAGCCACATTCCTTCTTCCCTGTTCCAGTCGATCACTGTTTATCGGGAAGTAACCCCGGTCAGCACTGGCCTGGAAACCATCGGCGGAACAGTCCAAATGAAATCCCGGGAGAGCGAATTCACCGATGAGAAAAAGTTTAGTCTCCAGGGGTTCGGTAGCGCTGGCTATAGTGGTGTCAGCAATGGTCATTACGGTGCTGGCTTGTTTGGGGTGGCTAATCAGCATTTTCGTGCTCATTTTGCCGGCAGTGTTGAACGGGGCCGGGACTATCGCTTCGACCGCACCCGCCGAGTCAACTCCAGCAAATACAGCCGCGAGACCTACGAACTTGGTTTCGGCTTAAGAGGTGCCGGCCATGAGTTCGGTTTCACTTATGACAACAAATACACTGGCCATTCCGGCACGCCGTCATTGCCCATGGATATTCTCTTTGACAGAATGAGTATCTATCGGGGCGAATATCATTGGGACTTGGGCAGCGGCTGGAAACTAAGTTTTTTGGGGTTCTACCAAAACGCCAATCACGTTATGAACAACTTCAGTTCCCGTCCCGCACCGACCAACAAGAAACGCTGGCGTGAGGCCGAAACCGAACTGGAAACCGGCGGCTACAAATTCACCGTGACCATTCCGAATATCGGTCCAGGCAGTCTCCAGTTGGGCTTTGACGGCGATGTGGCGCTTCACAATGCCGTTATCCGCAATCCTAATAATACAGCTTTTTTCGTCAGCAACTTCGAAGACGTCAATCGCAATCGCTATAGCGTTTATGCCGAGTGGCGTGGCGAGCCGTTCGAAAAATTCACTGTGACCACCGGTGTTCGCTACCGCTATACCTATATGGATGCTGGCAAGGTGGATGGCACACCGGCGCGCAAAATTGCCGCGGCAAAGACGCTGCGTGACCGGTTCAATGCGGCCGATAGGCGTCAAGATCAGCACGACGTGGACGTTGGCATGAATTTCCGTTATGCTCTGCGGGACAGCGTAGATCTAGTGCTGGGCCTTGCCCGCAAGACCATGGCACCCACCTACCAACAGCGCTACACTTGGTTACCGCTTGAATCCACGGGTGGTCTTGCGGATGGGCGGGTTTATATCGGCAATATCGGATTGGACAGCGAGAAATCCTACGAGGTTGTGGCTGGGTTTGATCTACGCCTGGATCATTGGGGCGATTGGATCCATGATATCTATTTCGAACCTCGGGGCTTCTATCGCTACATCAATGATTTCATCCAAGGCCAACGGGCCACTGACCCAACGGTTCTAGCGGCGGCTAACGCCATGTTGCCTGGAAGAACCTGCCCGAACGACCCCAGCCCCGGCGATAATGACGCCAGCGATTGCGTTTTGCAATGGGCCAATGTCAATGCCCAGCTTTACGGGACCGATATTCAGGCCGGTCTGGCTGTGGGAGATCACTTCCGGCTGGATGGATTATTGAACTACACCCGCGGTCAGAAGTTAAGTGGTAAGGACGATAACCTCTACCGCATTGCGCCTCTAAATGGCCTTATCCGGGGGACATTTTCCTGGTGGGATTTTTCTTTTTCCACTGAGTTGGTTGGAGCGCTACATCAGGACAAGGTGGCCGACTACAACAAGGAAAGGAAAACTTCGGACTGGAGTGTGTTGAACCTGCGCTTGCAGTATCAGCCCTCTTATCGTTATGTCCAAGGGCTTAAGATCGCCTTAGGGGTGGACAACGTTTTCGACAACGAGCACACCAACCATCTCAATGGTCTCAACCGGGTTCGTGGTACCAGGAATTTGCCCGTGGGCTCAAGGGTGCCTAACCCCGGGCGCAATTTGTATGCAACTCTTACCTATGACTTTTAAGATAGGAATTTTGTCATTCACTCTCTTTTTGAAACATTCTGTCCAGTAACGTTAATATGCATCTTAGGTCTCCTCTTCGGATTTGATTCACAAGGTAAATCTTCCATTGTGACACCTCAATTCAGGTAAGGGGGAGGAGACCATCTCATCAGGCTAGTGCGGTTCAATAAAACTGCATTTCGTTTCCGGTATCGGCGTGATAATCTCTATAAAGGTTTTGAATGCTGGTTGCTTCAAACTTCAAACCTAAATTATAAGGATTATTTTTTAACACCCTTTCAACCCGTAACGGTAAAGGTATATGCAGCTGATTATTACAGCCGTTGGTGACCACCAAGGCACGGTATTTTCTGAATTGCTTAAGCTCATCCAAGAGTGTTCCTGCAATATCCAGGAGAGTCGGATGAGCATGATGGGCGGTCATTGCTTGGGGTTGCTCTTGGTGCAGGGGAATTGGAACCATGTGGCGAAACTGGAAAATTTGTTATCCGCCCATCAGCAGCGCACCGGTTTCCATGTTTATTACAAACGGCTGGCGGGGGAGGGGAGCAGCGGCAAGGAAGACGCCTTGCTTTATGTGACGGAAATTGTCGCCAAGGATCAGCCCGGCATCCTGGGCAATTTGGTGGATTTTTTTGTCTCCCAAGGGGTGGGGATACAGGATCTTAGATCCAGCTGTTATCAAGTGCCTTATGTGAAATCCGCCGTTTCCACGATTCATATGCTGCTTAAAATCCCCGATGATATCTCCGTTATCACTTTGCGGGATGATTATCTCGAGTTTTGCGAAAAGTTATACGTGGATGCGATTTTGGAACCGGTAAAACCCATTGTCTAAGGAAAAATGTTATGAGTGAAGCTGTTGTAGAAGTAGGCCAGTCTGTCCCGGATTTTGAGCGTCCGGCTACCGGTGGAAAGACGGTGAAATTATCCGATCTGCGCGGCAAGTATGTGGTGTTGTATTTTTATCCCAAGGACCACACGCCAGGTTGTACCCAGGAGGGACGGGATTTTCGCGACCATTACGAAGAATTCAAGCAATTAAATGCAGAGGTTTTCGGGGTATCCCGCGATAGTTTGAAAACCCACGAAAACTTCAAAGCCAAACAGCAATTTCCTTTTGAACTGATTTCAGATCAAGATGAACAGCTGTGCCGGATGTTTGGCGTGATCAAAAAGAAGAAAATGTTCGGCAAGGAGGTGATGGGCATTGAGCGCAGCACTTTTATTATCGACCCGGAGGGAAAACTGGCCGCCGAGTGGCGGAAAGTGAAAGTCAAGGGTCATGTGGCGGAAGTGTTGGAAAAACTCAAAGCCTTGCAAAGCTAGGTTATTGCAGCATCGTCTTCTGCTTTTTGTCCGGGCGGTCGCTTTTTATCCGCCTGCCCCGCCCATGAAGGCGGGGTTTGCTGGTTTTTTCGAAATGTTGATAGCGTTGTCCCCGGGGCCAGGCGGAGATAACCGCTTCCACCAAGGTCGCCAGGGGAATGGCGAAAAACACCCCCCAAAACCCCCACAATCCGCCGAAAAACAAAATGGCGACGATGATGGCCACCGGGTGCAGGTTGACCACTTCGGAAAACAAGATAGGCACCAGCAACATGCCGTCCAGGGCCTGAATGACGAAATAGGCAATGGCGATGTACCAGAAGTCATTGCTCAGGCCCCATTGGAAATAGGCCACAATCAGTACTGGGAAGGTCACCACCGTGGCGCCAATGTAGGGAATGATGACCGACAACCCCACCAAGACGGAAAGTAACAGCGCGTAGTTGAGCCCCATCAAAGAAAAGGTCAAAAAACTCGCGCCGAAGACGATCAAAATCTCAATGACCTTGCCGCGAATGTAGTTGCCAATCTGCGCATCCACGTTGCGCCAGACTTGGGCGGTCAGGTGAATATCCTTGGGCAGAAATTGTTTGAACCACCCCAAAATGCTGTCTTTGTCCTTGAGGAAGAAAAAGACCAGCAAGGGAACCAGGATCACATACACAATGATGGCGATGATGTTGACCAAGGAAGAATAGGAATAGCTGACCAGGGCCTGGCCCATGGAAAGCAGTTCCTGACGAATCGCCAGGGTAAGTTCGTTGATTTGGGATTGACTGATGAATTCGGGATACAGTTCCGGGAGGCGGTTCAAAAGCGCCAGCCCTTGGGTCACCATGTTAGGCAGTTGTTGGACCAGTTGGGCCAACTGTTGATAGAGCAAGGGCAGGAGTGCAATGACGGTGAACAGCAGCAACGCCATGAACCCGACAAATACAATTGTCACGGCGGGCAGCCTGGGGATGTTGAGCTTTTCCAGGGCGCTGACCGGCCCTTCCAGTAAATAGGCAATCACCAAAGCGGCAAACACCGGCATCAGCATATCCGCCAGCATGACCACGGCAAAAAAACCGATGGCCAGCAGGATAGTCAGCGCTATCGCTTGCGGGGTGGGGAAAATGCGCTTGATCCAGCGAAGGAATATCTGGGTCAAAGTGGGAGCGTGGGGGGAGGGTTGCGGGTGTTTGGGTGCCGGCATGGGAGTAGCCTTTTTCGTTTTTTATCATTATAGAGAGTTTTTTCTCCTGGCTATTTTGCCAAAAGATGGCGTGAGGGCTGGAATTATTTTTTGTCTGCGAATTTCCGCGGCCAAGGTATTCCGGTCTTCCTTCTGTGGGACGCCGTGAACTCATCCCTGAGGGCTTGATGGTGGCCATCCAGGCCACCAACACCCACGGAAGGAAGACCGGAATACCTTTTTTGCCCTAACATTGAGACATTCTCCTGCTCACCCACAGGTTATCCACAGCCTATCCCATGGATAAACACAACATATTGGGGTTGACATTATCCAAAAACACCGTCTATAGTGTCTTGCAAGGAATTCAAAAAATCTGTTTTACAACCCGATGAATGTTGTGAGTCACGATGGATGCTTGGCGGCAATTGCCGGATTTTATGCCGCAAGAAGTATTCCAGTCTTCTTTCCTCGGGACGCCGTAAACCCATCCATGGGGGCTTGATAGCGGCCATCCAAGCCGCCAGCACCCGCAGAAGGAAGACTGGAACACCTCAAGAGAGTGGTCAATTTTTACAGGCGCGAAGTGAAAAAAATTTTTAATATCCCCAATCCATTACCACGGGAGGCGTTATGGAAACCGATCTGATCAGCCCATCCAACCAAATTGATTCAGCTCAATTGTCATCTGCCGAATTGAGCGCCGAAGTCCAGGCCATGATACCGGGTGAATTAAAAGTCATCCGCCGCAACGGCAAATTCACCGGTTTTGACGCCAACAAAATCCGCCTCGCCATCACCAAGGCGTTCCTCGCCGTGGAAGGGGGGCAGGCGGCGGCCAGCCGGCGGATTCACGACACTGTGGCGGAGTTGACCGAGCAAGTGGTCCGCGCGCTGATGCGGCGCTTGCCCGCTGGCGGCACGATTCATATTGAAGACATCCAGGATCAAGTGGAGCTGGCCTTGATGCGCAGCAGCCACCACAAGGTGGCGCGGGCTTATGTGCTGTACCGGGAAGAGCGGGCCCGGCTGCGGGCGGACAAACAGGCCAAGCAGACCCAATCTGGCGCGGCGTCGATTCATGTCACCGATGCCGAGGGCCGCCGCAAGCCCCTCGATGAAACACGCATGCAACGGGTGGTGGAGGAAGCCTGCCAGGGGTTGGAAGATGTCGAACCCGCCTGGATTCTGGAAGAAGCCAAACGCAACCTCTACGATGGCGTGCCGGAGCAGGAAGTCGCCGACACCCTGATCATGGCGGCCCGGGTCAAAATCGAACAGGCGCCCGCTTACAGTCAGGTGGCGGCCCGGTTGCTGCTGGACAAGATCCGCAGCGAGGCGTTGGGCTTTTTGAGCGGCCGTTTCGAAGTCGCCACCAGCGCGGAAATGGCAGAGCAATATCCCGCCTATTTCGAGCGCTACATCCGCCGCGGCATCGAATTGGAACTGCTCGATCCGGTCATGGCCCAATATGACCTGGAACAACTGGGCCAGGCCCTCGACGCCTCCCGGGACTTCCAATTTACCTATCTGGGCTTGCAGACCCTCTACGACCGTTACTTTATCCACTACAACCAGGTGCGTTTCGAATTGCCCCAGGCTTTCTTCATGCGGGTGGCGATGGGGCTGGCAAAGAATGAAATCGATCGGGAAGCGCGGGCCATCGAGTTTTACCGCTTGCTCTCCAGCTTCGATTTCATGTGCTCCACCCCCACCCTGTTTAATTCGGGCACGCTCCGGCCGCAATTGTCTTCTTGTTATCTGACCACTATTCCCGATGATCTGGAGGGGATTTTCAACGCCATCAAGGAAGACGCCATGCTATCCAAATATGCCGGCGGGCTTGGTAATGACTGGACGCCGGTGCGGGCCATGGGTGCCCACATTAAGGGCACCAACGGCACTTCCCAAGGGGTGGTGCCGTTCATGAAGGTGGCCAATGATACCGCAGTGGCGGTCAACCAGGGGGGCAAGCGCAAGGGCGCCATTTGCGCCTACCTGGAAACCTGGCATCTGGACATCGAGGAATTTCTCGAACTGCGCAAGAACACCGGTGAGGAACGCCGCCGCACCCACGATATGAATACCGCCAATTGGGTCCCGGATCTTTTCATGAAACGGGTGGCCGAGGAAGGCGAGTGGACGTTGTTTTCTCCCGACGAAACCCCCGATCTCCATGATTTGTATGGGGAGGCATTCGAAAAAGCCTATCTGGCCTATGAGGAAAAGGCCGGGCGGGGAGACATCAAGCACTTCAAGAAAATTCCGGCGGTGCAGTTGTGGCGCAAGATGTTGACCATGCTGTTCGAGACCGGCCATCCCTGGATTACCTTCAAGGACCCGTGCAACCTGCGCTCGCCGCAGCAGCACGTGGGGGTGGTGCACAGCTCCAACCTGTGCACTGAGATTACCCTCAATACTTCCGATGAGGAGATTGCGGTATGCAATCTGGGTTCGGTGAATCTGGCCGCCCACGTGACCGAAAAGGGCCTGGATGAGGAAAAACTGGCCAAGACCGTCACCACCGCCATGCGGATGCTGGATAACGTCATCGATATCAATTACTACAGTGTTCCCAAGGCGCGCCGCTCCAACCTCCGCCACCGGCCGGTGGGATTGGGGTTGATGGGTTTCCAGGACGCCCTTTACCGCCAGCGGATTCCCTATGCCAGCGAAGATGCCGTTGCCTTTGCCGACCGCAGTATGGAGATGCTGAGTTACTATGCAATTCAAGCCTCGACACAACTGGCGGAAGAACGGGGCCGCTACGCGTCCTACGAAGGGTCTTTGTGGAGTCAGGGAATCTTGCCCATCGATTCCATCGGCCTTTTGGCCCGGTCCCGGGGGGAGTATCTGCAAATGGACCGTTCCATGAGCCTGGATTGGGATAGCTTGCGGGCGGCGGTGAAAGCCAAGGGCATGCGTAACTCCAATTGCCTGGCGATTGCCCCTACCGCCACCATTTCCAATATTTGCGGGGTGTCTCAGTCCATCGAGCCCACCTTCCAGAATTTGTATGTCAAATCCAATTTGTCGGGGGAGTTCACTGTGGTCAATCCCTACTTGGTGGAGGATTTGAAGGCGCGGGAGTTGTGGGATGAAGTCATGATCAACGATATCAAATACTACGAAGGCAGCGTGCAGATGATCGACCGCATCCCCGACGACTTGAAGCAGCTTTACGCCACCGCCTTTGAAATCGACCCCCGCTGGCTGGTGGAAGCGGCTTCCCGGCGGCAGAAGTGGCTGGACCAGAGTCAGTCCCTGAATCTCTATATGCCCGAGCCTTCCGGGAAGAAGCTGGATGCGTTATATAAGCTGGCCTGGCTTCGGGGGTTGAAAACCACTTATTACCTGCGTTCCCTGGGCGCGACCCGGGTGGAGCGACATGCACCGAGCGCGCCGGCCACTTCTGAGCTTGAAGAGCCGAAAGTGTGCTCCATATTGGATCCGGATTGCGAGGCGTGTCAGTGAGATTAACCTTCAGATGTTGGGGATGGCTTTTTGAAAAACGCCATAAACCCTTCCATGGGGGCTTGATGGCGGCCATCCAGGCCGCCAACATTTTCAAAAAGCCATCCCCAACATCCCAATATTTATTTAACCGGGTGTAAAAACGAGGAGAACCACCATGTTGAACTGGGATGATCCCCTGGAAAAAATTACCCCTGCGGCTTCCGCCAAAGAGCACTTTACCGACTTGCCGGGCGTCGCCGCGGACTGCGAGGCGGAACCTGCGGTTGACAGCGTCAAGCGTCTGGTGGGCGGGTCGGATTTGACCGCCAACATCGCCCCCATCAAATATCAGTGGGCGTGGGACGCTTATATCAAATCCCAGCGCAATTTCTGGCTGCCCACCGAAATCGGAATGGGAGAGGACTTGATGGCTCTCAAGCAATTAAGCGACAACGAGCGCCATACCTTCTTCACCACCTTCGCCACCCTGACTACCGCCGACGCCTTGCACCAGCGCAATCTGGCTCTGGCGGTCTATGAGCGCATCAGCGCGCCGGAGGTGGGGATGGCGATTATCGCCCAGATGCACCAGGAAACCATCCACTCCATGAGTTATCAGCACATTATCGAGTCCCTCAATTTTGACGAGGATGAGATTTACCTGCTGTATCAGCGCATCCCCCAAATCCGCGCCAAATTCGAATACAGCAACCGCATGACCCGGGGGCTGCAAGGTCAGACGGCGGACCTCAAGGAATACGTGCGGGGCTTGTTCTTTTATTACATGATTTTTGAAGGGGTCTGGTTCATGGCCAACTTCTGCCCCATCTTCTCCATGCAGCGGCGCCGGCTCATGGTCCGTACCGGCGAGCAACTGCAATACATCGCCCGGGACGAGTCCGGCCATGTTGGTTTTGGCCGCGCCCTGATTTGGGCCTTGTGGCAGGAAGCGCCGGAAACCCGCCTGGAAGAATCGGAGGCCCATGAATTGATGCGCGAAGCCATGGCATTGGAAACCGATTATGCCGAGTACACGGTCAAGCCCATGCTGGGCTACGACCTGGAGCTGCACCAGCGCCACGCGAGATATCTTGCCAACCGCCGCCTGCAAGACATGGGCTTCGCCCCGATCTACCCGGAATCGGAAGTGGCATGCCTGCCTTGGTGGGAGGAGCAGATTGGCTTTAGGAAGGAAAAGAACTTCTTTGAAACACGGGTCACGGAATATCAAACTGGTGGGGCGCTGAGTTGGGATTGAGCCTCCGTTAGGATGGGAGCCTGTAGGGAGAATGAGAAAAATAGTGGAAGCGGAATCGGTTACCTACGGACTCACCTGGAATACTCCGATGACGGTGTCGGCCATTATTCTGGTGCTGACTTTCATCGGGATTTTTACCGAGGGTCTGCACGGTTTTCACCGCACCAAGTTCGCCATGCTGGGGTCAGGCGTTATGATTATCGCCGGGCAATGGTTTGGCTTCTATGATCCTCAGCGGGCGCAGGAAGCGGTGGACTGGAATGTGGTATTCCTGCTTGGGGCCATGATGACCATTGTCGCCATCATGATTCCCACCGGGGGGTTCCAGGCTTTGGCATACCATATTGCCGACTACAGCAAGGGCCGGCTTTTCTTGTTGATGGCAATGATGGGCACGGCGGTAACGGTAATTTCATTACTGTTGGACAATGTTACTACCGTGGTGATTTTTGGTCCCCTGATTATCCTGATCTGCCAGGCAATGCGGGTGAGCCCGGTACCCTATCTGTTAGCGGCGGCGCTGTTGTCCGATACCGGCGGGGTGGCGACTTTAGTAGGCGATCCGCCTAATTTGATGATTGGCTCTGCGGCCCATATCGACTTTAATACCTTTTTCTTGCGCATGGGCGGTATTGTCCTGGTGGCCTGGCTGGCCATCTTGTTTGCACTGAAATACTTGTTTCATAAAGAGTTGTCCGTCATTCCCCAGATACCTGATTTCAGCAGAAAGGAGGAAATCAAGGACCCCACCACTTGGTATAAAGCCTTGGGAGTAATGGGGGTGATGGTGGTGCTGTTTATATTCCACCATGCGTTGCACTGGGAAGCGTGGATGGTGGCGGCCTTTGGCCTGACCTTGCTGTTGTTTCTGGCGCCGGATGTGGATATGGACGCCTCCTTCGAGAAGATGGAAATGACGCTGTTGATTTTCTTCATCTCTTTGTTCGTTTTAATTGGCGGTGTCGAGCATAGTCATTTCCTGGAGTACATAGGCCAGTATATTGAACCTTTCGTGGATGAGGATTTGTTGACGGCGTGTATTGTATTGATGTGGGTGGCGGCGATTCTGTCGGCCATGATTGATAATATTCCCTTCACCGCTGCCATGATTCCCATCATTTCCGCCATGGAGACCAAGGGCGTGAATGTGACCCCACTGTGGTGGAGCCTGGCGATCGGGGTTGGGATGGGCGGCAATGGCACCCATTTGGGTTCCTCCGCCAATGTCTTTATCGTGACGTTGTCGGAACGGGTCGCCAAGGAAACCGGCGATCCCAGCCTGGCCATCACGCCGGGGGTTTGGTTCAAAAAAGGCACCCCGGCCATGATCCTGACTTTGGTGGCTTCGTCCTTGATAATGTGGCTGTTTTTTGATTTTTATGCAGCGCCTATTCATCCACATTGATAAATTTCGGTTGGCTGCATTGTGCCAGAAAACTTTCAGGAAACCCTTTCTTGTACCCCAGGCGGATCAGATTTTCCGGCCGATTGGTTGTTTCCGAGACGTCGAAAGGCCCCAGTTCCAAAAAGCTAATCTGCCTGAAATAGTCATGGAGAGGTTGAGGCTAATAACCAATTTGGTGTGGGTGACGGAATCAAAATCGTCACACCGGAAGGGAATCACGATGTGATACTGACCTGTCAGGAAAAAGCGGATAGTGCTTTGACTTAGGTGGTTCCGGGTTCAGGTCACAGGGTTAGACTTCACTTTCAGAGATTGGATTGCTGGCCAGATATCTGGAGTCCCATGATGCGGCAAGCGTGGCAGAGGGTTCCTGATTTATTCGATTTCCGCCTCGAGAAATTTCCGCCCTGCCTTGACACCCGCTTCGATATCTAACCCAGGAACCACCGCCCCCAGAAGAGAATGGGTAATATCTGCATCTGCGGCAATCAGCTTGCGGATTGCCTCATGGTCAGGTGCAGGAATATTGTTGGCTTGTTCTTTTAATTTTTTGATGGTCTCTTTATAGTCAGTGCCAGGATCCACATCGGTCATAGATGCGAGTCCCTCCAACAGGTTGATGATTGCTTCATAGTCAGATGTAGATGGATAAGCGTCGGCTGCTTCAGAGTTGAACTCAGAGATGTACCCCTTTATCAGTTCAGTATCGCGGATGCTGCAGGCTGCGAGTAAACCCACATCATCAAAACCATCTCCCTTGTCATAACTGGCCCGTTGCCACTTCTCACCATTCCAGCCATAGATGAAACCAATCCATGGTCCCTGGGGTTCCGGGTTCAGTGCCTCTCCCCACCAGTCTGGTGCATCCTTGAGCAGGTCGGTTTCTTCTTCACCGAAATACTCGGCAGCTTCACCAAAATAGGTTTCTGAATATTCATGGTCATGACCAAACAGGACAGCTCTGCTTTTGTCCACAAAATGGAGCTTGGCCCAGTTACCGCCGCCATCATGATACAGCCACTGATTGGATGACAAGGCACAAACGTCATCACCCCATCCTCTGGCGGCAAGCACAGCGGCCAATGCTGCCCATCCACCACGAAGCTGTTTTGGAGCGGGTATATCAAGATCGATTAGTGGCATGACAAAGAAGCTTGCGGATCCAAATGTTATCTATTTCTCATTATATTTTTAAATATTTTTAAATCGGTTTAAAGAAAACGCCAAAGGCATACGCTTGAATCATGAAGAAATTCCTGGTTGTACTGCAAGTTCTCTTCGTGGCAGGAACCAGTTTCAGGTCTGCAGTGTTTTATTCAAGCCTATTTTTGCTCGATTCATCGGAGGCCGAGGGAAATAAACTACTTATGCTGTTTGCTTTAATTCAATGAATTTAGGAGCCACATTCCACGCACCATTTGACCTTGCCGTTGGGGTCCACGGTTTCCAGCCGGACTTTGAAACCCCACAGGCGGTAAATATGTTTGAGGACTTCGTCGGCGGTTTCCGCCAAGGGGCGGCGGTGGTGCTGGTAATGCCGCAAGGTCAGTGACCTGTCGCCCCGGGTATCCACCGAGTAAACCTGAATATCCGGTTCCAGGTTGCCTAGATTATAGTGTTCGGAAAGTTGATGGCGGATTTCCTGGTAACCTTCGTCGTCATGGATGGCGGTGATTTCCAGCTCCTCTTCCTCGTCGTCATCGAGGACGCTGAATAGCTTGAATTCCCGGATCACGGTGGGGGAAAGGTATTGGGCGATGAAGCTGTCGTCCTTGAAGTTCCGCATGGTGAAATCCAGGGTTTCCAGCCAGTCGCTGCCGGCGATGTCGGGAAACCAGTGTTTGTCTTCTTCGGTGGGGTTCTGGCAGATTCTCTGGATATCGCGCATCATGGTGAAGCCCAAGGCGTAAGGGTTGATACCGCTGTAATACTTGCTGTCAAAAGGCGGTTGGTAGACGACGTTGGTGTGGGTTTCCAGAAACTCCAGCATGAAGCCCTCGTTAATCAAGCCTTCGTCATAAAGCTGATTCAAAATGGTGTAATGCCAGAAGGTGGCCCAACCCTCATTCATGACTTTGGTGTGGCGCTGGGGATAGAGATATTGGGCGATCTTGCGCACGATGCGGACAATTTCCCGCTGCCAGGGTTCCAGCAATGGGGCGTTTTTTTCAATGAAATAGAGCAGGTTTTCTTCCGGTTCCGGCGGATAACGCTCGCTGCTGTCGGAAGCTTTGGCAAGCTTTTGCGGGACGGTTTTCAGCCACAGTTCATTGACCTGGGATTGCAGGTATTCGGCCCTTTCCTTTTGCCGCAGCTGTTCTTCCTTGAGGGACAACGGTGGCGGTTTGCGGTAACGGTCCACCCCGTAATTCATCAGCGCATGGCAGGCGTCGAGGATTTCCTCCACGGCCTCATCGCCGTAGCGTTCCTCGCATTCGGAAATATAATTTTTGGCAAAGACCAGATAATCGACAATGGCGTCGGCGGAAGTCCAGGTTTTAAACAGATAATTATTTTTGAAAAAAGAGTTATGGCCATAACAGGCGTGGGCGATCACCAAAGCCTGCATGAGCATGGTGTTTTCTTCCATGAGATAGGCGATGCAGGGATTGGAATTGATGACCAACTCGTAAGCCAACCCCATCTGGCCCCGTTTGTAGTTTTTTTCGATGGACAAAAACTGCTTGCCGAAGGACCAGTGGTGGTAATAGACTGGCAGGCCGCAACTGGCATAAGCGTCCATCATTTGCTCGGAGGAGATGACCTCAATCTGGTTGGGGTAGGTATCGAGGCCAAAAATTTCGGCGATGCGGGCGATTTCCGAATCAAACCGTTCCAGCAAGGGGAATGTCCATTCGGAACTGGTGGTGATTGGTTTATTGTCACTCATCCTGCTGATGCTTTTTTCTTGAACAATTCCCGGAAAACCGGATAAATATCCGCCGGTTCATCAATCGCCTGCATGGCAAAGTTGGGCCAGTGAGCGGCGACCTTTTCATACTCTTGCCACAGCCCCAGAGGATAATCGTTGTCGATTTCTATATAAGCATAGTATTGCAAATAGGGCATGATTTCTTCGTTTAACAGCCGGCTGCAATTGCCGGAATCCTCGGGCCAGTTGTCGCCATCAGAGGCTTGGGCGGCATAGATATTCCAATCCTGGCTGGGATAGCGCTCACGGATGATATCGCGCATCATTTCCAGGGCGCTGGAGACGACGGTGCCGCCGGTTTCCCGGGAATAAAAGAATTCTTCTTCGTCCACTTCCTTGGCGATGGTGTGGTGGCGGATGAACACCACGTCGGTGCGTTCGTAGTTGCGGGATAAGAAAAGATAAAGCAACAGGAAAAACCGTTTCGCCAGATTCTTTTTGTACTGGTCCATGGAACCGGAGACATCCATGAGGCAGAACATGACCGCCTGGGTGGTGGGCTTGGGGATCTTTATCCGGTTGCGGTAACGTAAATCCAGGGTGTCTATAAAAGGGACAGCGGCGATTTTGGCCTTGAGCAGGTCGATTTCCTTTTGCAGATCCCGGCGTGTTTCTTCGTCCGCGCCATCGGCTTCCAACTCGGCCAATTCTTTTTCCAATGCCTTCATTTTGCGCCGGCTGGCCATGGTCAAGGCGATGCGGCGGGCCTGGGCCTCTTTCAAGGAACGGACAATGTGGAGGTTGGGGGGGATGCCGTCTTTGGCGAATCCCGCCGGTACACTTTTGTGGGTGACCTCTTTTGCCAGCTTGGTTTTGACCAGGTCCGGCAGTTCGAGATCCTCAAAGAAAAATTCCAAGAACTCGTCGCGGCTGAGCTCGAAGACGAAATCATCCATCCCTTCGCCCTGGTTGCTGGCCCGGCCGCCCTGGCCGGCGCCCCCATCGGGCCGGGGAATGCGGTCTCCGGTAATGAAATCCTTATTGCCAGGGTGAATGATCTCCCGCCGCCCGCCGGGGCCGTGGTGAAAGACAGGTTCCGACAGATCCTTGGCGGGGATGGTGATTTTCTCGCTGCTTTCGGTATCGGTGACCGAGCGCCCGTCCACCGCGTCGGAAACCGCCTTGCGGATCTGTTTGCGGAACCGCTTCAAAAACCGCTGGCGGTTGACGGCGCTTTTGTGTTTGGGGTTCAGGCGGCGGTCGATGATTTGCGACATGGCTCGGGCTCAAGTGGATTTGCGGACTCTCAAATACCATTCGCTCAACAGCCGGACCTGCTTGGGCGTGTAGCCCTTTTCCACCATGCGGTTGACGAAATCCTCGTGCTTCTTCTTGTCCTCCGCGGAAGATTTGGCGTTGAAGGAAATCACCGGCAGCAGTTCCTCGGTGTTGGCGAACATTTTCTTTTCAATGACTCTACGCAACTTTTCGTAGCTGGTCCAGGCCGGATTGTTGCCTGCGTTCTTGGCCCTGGCCCGCAGCACGAAGTTGACCACTTCGTTGCGGAAGTCCTTAGGGTTGCTGATCCCTGCGGGTTTTTCGATCTTCTCCAGCTCTTCGTTGAGGGCGCGGCGGTCGAACACTTCGCCGGTGTCGGGGTCGCGGTATTCCTGGTCCTGAATCCAGTAATCGGCGTAGGTGACATAGCGGTCGAAGATATTCTGGCCGTATTCGGCGTAGGATTCCAGATAGGCGGTCTGGATTTCCTTGCCGATGAAATCGATATAGCGCGGCACCAGATATTCCTTGATAAAGCCGAGATAGCGCTCTTCGATTTCAGGCGGGTATTGTTCCTGAATGATCTGTTGTTCCAGGACATAAAGAAGATGGACCGGGTTGGCGGCGACCTCAGAGTGGTCGAAGTTGAAGACCTTGGAAAGAATTTTGAAGGCGAAGCGGGTGGAGAGCCCCTGCATGCCTTCATCCACGCCGGCGAAATCCCGGTACTCCTGATAGGATTTGGCGCGGGGGTCGGTGTCCTTGAGGTTTTCCCCGTCATAGACCCGCATCTTCGAGTAGATGCTGGAGTTTTCCGGTTCCTTCAGCCGGGACAATACCGCGAATTGCGCCATCATTTGCAAGGTATGGGGGGCGCAGGGGGCTTCCTTCAAAGAACTGTTGCGGAGCAGTTTTTCGTAGATTTTGACTTCCTCCGAGACTCTCAGGCAGTAGGGGACTTTGACGACATAGATGCGGTCGAGAAAGGCTTCGTTGTTTTTGTTGTTTTTGAATTGTTGCCATTCCGATTCATTGGAGTGGGCCAGAATGATGCCTTCGAAAGGAATAGCAGGCAGTCCTTCGGTGCCTTTGTAGTTGCCTTCCTGGGTGGCGGTTAGTAAGGGATGCAGGACCTTGATGGGCGCTTTGAACATCTCCACGAATTCCATGATGCCGCGGTTACCCAGGCACAAACCGCCGGAATAGCTATAAGCGTCGGGATCGTCCTGGGCATAGGTTTCCAGCTTGCGGATATCCACCTTGCCGACCAGAGAAGAAATATCCTGGTTGTTTTCGTCCCCGGGCTCGGTTTTGGAAATGGCCCGTTGATCGAGAATGGAAGGACGGACTTTGACTACCTTAAATTGGGTAATGTCCCCATTGAACTCATGCAGGCGCTTGGAAGCCCAGGGAGAGATGATGGTGTTCAGATAACGGCGTGGAATGCCGTATTCGTCTTCCAAAATAGGGCCATCTTCTTCGGGAGAAAACAGGCCCAGCGGGTTTTCATGGATAGGTGAGCCCTTGATGGCATAGAATGGGACTTTTTCCATCAGGCTCTTGAGTTTTTCCGCCAGGGAGGATTTACCGCCCCCAACGGGCCCTAACAGATATAGAATTTGTTTGGCTTCTTCCAGGCCCTGAGCCGCATGGCGGAAATAGGCCACGATTTGTTCGATGGTATCCTCCATGCCGTAAAAGTCGGCAAAGGCGGGATAGCGTTTGATGACTTTGTTGGCGAAAATGCGGCTCAGGCGCGGGTCGAGACGGGTGTCCACCAATTCTGGCTCGCCAATGGCGAGCAACATGCGTTCCGCCGGTGTGGCGTAGGCGGATGGGTCGTCACGGCAAATTTCTAAATATTCTTGGAGGGTATATTCTTCCTCTTGACTTGTTTCATATCGGGAACGGTAATGGTCGAAGATCCCCATGGATGCCTCCTCAACGTTGACAGCAATATTCAGTGGATTAGCGGAGATTTTTGTCTTCGCCTGTTAATAAAGATAGTAACGCAAATCTCGCGCCAAAAAAGAATAGAATGAGTAAAGAGCAGCGTATGCACTATTGTGACGCTTGAGATGCGCGATGGTTCCGGGAAAAATTGTCAAAAAAACAGACATTTTGCGGTAATTTTTAACCTGTAATGACAATATTATGGCGCATTTTTTTCCACCGGGTATTCATATCGGGACTTCCGGTTGGCATTATGAGCACTGGCGGGGGCGTTATTATCCCCTAACGTTGCCAACGGGAGAATGGCTGACATTCTATGCCCGGGATTTTCACTGCGTGGAAGTCAACAACAGCTTTTACCGACTGCCTTCCCCTAAAACCGTGGCTCAGTGGACTCAGCAAGTACCCGATGGCTTTATTTTTGCGGTCAAAGCCAGCCGGCTCATGACCCATATGAAAAAACTCAAAAACTGCCAGGCGCCTTTGCAGCAATTTTTGCGGGTAGTTTCAGGATTCGGGGACAAACTCGGTCCAATTTTGTTTCAGCTGCCCCCCCGCTGGCATCTGAACCTGGAGCGGTTGCGGGATTTTTTGCATATCTTGCCAAAGGAGTATCAATATACTTTTGAATTTCGCGATCCCAGTTGGCACTGCCAGCCTGTTTACGAGTTACTGGAGGCATTTGACATGGGGTTTTGCCAATTCGACCTCGCTGGCTGGCAGTCCCCCGAAGTGATTACTTCAGCCTTGGTGTACATTCGCCTCCATGGGCCTGGGGCGGCTTACAGTGGTTGTTGCGATGCAGCAAAACTCAGGCAGTGGTCGGAAAAAATAAAACAATGGGCGGAGGAGGGCAGGTCGGTATTTGTCTTTTTTGACAATGATCAGAACGCCTATGCGGTGAAAAATGCGCGGCAATTGCAGGCCATGATCAGGTCGTGAATATTCGGGCTAGGTACTCATCATAAATGTCTTATAGGACAGTTCGCGCAGCTCTTTATCAATAATTTTCAGCGCCACGACGGTGGCGCCCAGCATCCCGGCCACGAAGCCGTAACCATACAATTCCGGGCCCATTTGCAGGGTAAACAATGTCAGGCCGGTATTGAGTGCGGCGAGCACGGCGCTGACAACCAAAACTTCTAGGCGTTTGTCGAGATAAAAAAGAATATTAAGCGCGCCAATCAGAATCACTTGGATACCAACGCCAATCACATTGACATGAAACAATGGCGCGTATAAAGGATCGAGCCCAAAAACCTTCAACAACGCAGGACCTGAGGCAATGATGGCCAAAGCGGTAATGGTTTGTACTTTAATAATATCGAAAATGCTTTCCCGGGCGCAGAATGTCATCTCTTGTTGCAGGTGCAATATTGTGGAAAGGGCGCCCCCGCTGCGGACGGTTTGGTAAAAACGATCATAGGCTTCGGCGAAGTCGGTTTCGATTCGCATGATAAAAACCGCCATGCCTGGAATGATGGTGAGATAGGCCAGAAAGATCGGCGAATCATAAATCGGCGAGGCCCGAAGTCCGCCAAGAACCGGGCTGCCCGTTGGCCCCAGCCAGAAGATAATCTTGTCAATCCAGACGCCGAAATTGAACAAGAAACCGGTTGCCAAGAGTGACGGGAATCCCCGGCCCTTTTTGAAAATATCAAAATCTATCAGTCTGGGAGAAGGATATTCCTTCCAAACCAAGGCGGACATCCCCAGCACCAAAATGGTTTGGCCGAGCATAAAACTGGCCAATAGCCCTTCTTTACCCCATTGGGCAAACCAGGGATTGAGGGCCAGCATGCTGCCATAGCCAAGGAAGTAGATCAATATAATCATCTTATATTGCTTGAGCCCGGTAAGCAGGACTGTCAGCAACCAAACCAGGCATAACAGCGCAAAAGTGGTGAAGACCAACAGTTGATACAAAACGGGAACATCGTCGAAAGTCAGGATCAAAAATGCGGCTACCGTGGGAAGCGAAATTGCAAAACTTGCCAGTACCGCGGCATGCAGACCGGGTAAGACGCGGCTTGGTTGATGCTCGAACAGGCGGTCGGCGATATAGCGGGTGAAATACAATTGCAGCCCACCGGTAAAAATGAGGGAAAAGGCAATCAGCCAGGTGACTGTCACCTGGAATTGTGCGATCAGTTCAGGTAGATAAACGGCTTTGAGGCTCAGGAAATTGATCAGTAGCATGGCCAAAATGGAAATAATCCACGGCCCTGAGCCAATCACGCCCGCAAACAAATAAGCCTGAAAAAGCCCGGTAAAGGAGTCTTTTTTAAGAAGTTTCCGTAGTTCGAAGCCGATACCGGCCATGTTCGATCGCCTCGGTATAAATCTCCCGGAATCGGGAAAGCATTTGGTGTTCCGTGTAATAAGTTTCAACCCGGGTAATCGCCGCTTGCTGAGCTCGGCGCCACTTCTCGGGGTTGGTTAAAAGCTCCAGGGCCGCCCCGGCCAATGCCGCGGGGTCGGCAATACCGACGACTTTGCCGGAAGGGCCGATGGCATGGTCTTCCGGGGTGCGTCCTTCAATCAGTTCCCGGCATGAGCCGACGTCCGTTGAAATACAGGGCAAACCGCTGGCGTAAGCTTCGAGAATAACAAGGGGCAGCCCTTCGCTGATGGAGCTGAGTACCAGTACGCCGGATTGAGGGAGAATGTCGGTGATTTTCTGGAAACCCAAGAACTTGACTTTGTCTTTGAGTCCCAGGCTGGTGACTAATTGCTGGCACTCTTCAAAGTAATCCGGGTCTTCATCGGTGGGGCCGACAATCCAACCCTCCGCTTCCGGAAGGCGATTGGCCACCGTGCGCATGGCGCGGATAAAGGTTTTGATATCCTTGATGGGAACAACCCGGCCCAACAAGCACAGGACTGGCGGGGGGGGAAAGGGTCTTTGCTCCCGTAGCGGCGCAAGACGCTCGATGTTTACCCCATTGGGGATAATCATGGTGCGATAGGGATCGGCGCCATCGTCAATCTGCCGCTGACGGGCTTCGTTATACAGGCTAATAATGGGATTGGCGCTGTCGTAGGCAAACTTGCCCAGCGCTTCGAAAAAACGGATCCACATTTCCCGCAAATAGCTCAGTTGCATAGGATTGTGTTGAAAGGGATTGCGGTTGTCGGCAATCCAGTCAGCCGCCAGGAGATCGATCCGGCGCTCCTTGGTATAAATACCGTGTTCCATCAGGATATAAGGTGCGTTGCGGCTGTGTTGGAGCATGGCCCCGAGGAAGCCAGCGTAGCCAGTGGAAACGCTATGATACGCTGCCGCTGGCGGCAGTGTGCGGACCAGCTTCAGTAATACCCATAGAGGCTGATGCAGATTGCGTACGGTCCAGAAATAGTCGATGAAAGAAGGCTCGGTGCTGTATTTATGAAAACACTCGCTGATGAAATTCCAACTGGCCTTGCTATGCAAGAATGTGGATTCGTTAAAGACTTCTGGATTGTCTTTAACCGTGCGGGATAGATCCGGCACCGGGGCGTTCTTGTGGTCGAGCAGTTCGCGCAGTTCGCTGTGGAATTTTTCCACACATTGAAATTGCTTTGGGGATATTTTGGGAGGGACAGCAGGCGGTGGCGGGCTGTCATAAAGGAAATGTTCCTCATAATGGACAATATTGTCCGGCATGTCATAGGATTTTTTCCCGTAATCCTGCTGGCGGGAGCCAATAAAAACCAGAGAAAAACTGATTTCAGGCAAACCTTTGATAATATTGGCCACCCACGAGGAAACTCCGCCACGGACGTAAGGGTAAGTGCCCTCTAGGATCAGCATTAAATCAGCAGGAGGATTATGTGGCATCAGAAATATTCCACAGCCGGTAAACGGGTTTCAAGGCAGGTTGCCATGCCAGGGTGGGTGCTTCCTGGAGAAAATAGGGGATTTGTTCAAACTGCCGCTCAAGGTAAGCATATTCCGCGGCATAGGGCATGATTCTACTGGGTGGGGCGTGGAAATACAGCGCATGCTGCAAGGCGTTGTCCGCCACCTCATAGGCATTGGCGCGCAAGGCCATACGGGCTTGAAGTATCCAAAGTCCGGTATCTTCCGGCAAAAGTTCAAGCGCCAGTTGAAGATGGAACGAGGCTTGTTCCAAATGGAATTGCTGCAAGTCTTCTTGGCTGAGGGCCTGGTAAAGCAGTTCCCAATGCAAATAAGCCAGTTCCTTGTGAAAGCGGCCTAATTGGCCTGGATCCGGGTTGTCCTCCAGGTGTTCGTGCAAGGTGTGAATCAATTCCAGTATCCGCTTTTCCCGGCGATCGAGCATGCTGAAAGCGAGCAAGCGCAAATAATCATCTTGGTGGCCTAATGTTTGCCGCAAAACTTGCGTATCGGCAGGGGTGTTATGTTGGTCAAGGGCCAACAGCGCCAATACCGCGCTATCACTTGCCACAGAAGGGTCCAGTAGTCTTTTGACGGCGCCACCGGCACTGAAATGAGTGGGTTGGGCGGAGATTTCCGGTGCATAGGCAGGGGGTTCCAAATGGGTTGGAATGGGTTTAGGGCCAGCTTTGCCCAAACGGGATAATTTCACTATGGCAGGGAATAAAATGAAGGGTCCGATGATGGGGATGCAGGCGCCTAGAATCCATAAGAACAGCCCATCCCGAAACCCCCAATGCGTATGACTTAGCCTTCTGCAGAGAAGGAAGGTTAAGGTGGCGCTGAGGCCGGCGATCAATGCATTTAGCATTAGCGCATTGGTCAGGTTAAGCCATGGTGGCAGAAGTTGGGCGGGCGGGGGGGCTGCCAGTTCGGGTAATATAACCACAGAAATTACGCGCTTGATAAATGGGGACGCAGGGGGTAGCTGTGCGTATAGCCGATATATTCATCCAGCCAATCCACCAAATCCTCTGGCGGTAGCAGTCGGCTATCCAGTCTTAGGTTCAGCTCAGAGGCAGTAGCCTGAAAGCGCTCCAGGAGCATTTCAGCGAAGCGGTGTAGAAATCCTTCCGCGCCAATAGTGCTGGTCAGTGGCATGAGTTTTAGGAGTATGACGGTTTGCGAATCTGGCGAGTGAATCCAATGTAGATCCAGTCCGCGTTTGGTTTTTTCCAGTGCTTCCAAGATGGCAGCCTGTTTGTGACCTGGAGGAATGGTAATTGCGATGAGTGATGAATCAATATCTATTAACCGCTTGAGTCTGGAGAGTTTCAACAATTCCTTGCCGAAAGCAGGCGGACATTGGGGAAAGTGTTTGCGTAGGGGGACACTTTCTTCATAGATGGATAGCTCGTCGGCAAAATATTGCAAAATGGCCTTCGTCATCAACAGGTTTTCTTCGTTGAGCGCCAAGAATGGCATATCGGCGACCACTAACAATCCATATAATTTGCCGGTATAGGACTCGATAGGGATTACGGCCAGATAATCACTTACTTTTTCGGAAATGATTTGGGAAACGGCATAGAAAGCATCGGTCCGCTTTTCAATCGCGGCAGTGACCAGCGGATCATCAACATTGAGCTCAAAGGCTAGCCCCAAGGTGGCAGAAGGGTGATTCAAGGGACGGTCATGGACGACTGGAAACAGCGCGGCGGATTCCAGGCGATTGTAATGACTTAGAAGTATCAAAAGGTTTTTTGCCGCTTCTCCGGTCAATGAGGCATTGTCTTTTTCGATCAGCTTGCGCAATTCTTCAAAGGCATTGCGCAAAGTCGCAGGCTGGGTAATGAGATTTTGTTCCAAAATATCATGGGAAATGCGGGTAACGTAAAAGTCCCGAGTCAAAGCTGTCAGGCGCTGTTCGTTGTACTCCAAAGCAATTTGCTGTTTGTCCAGGCGCCTGCGCCATAAATCGCTGAATTGGCCGCACAGCAAAACCAGGATGATGCCGCCGAGGAATTGCTGACTGGGCATGGGAGTGTCAATTATTTGGTATTTGCTCAGGACAAAAAAACCCAGGACCAAAACCCAGGCCGCGCCAATCCCGGGCATCAACCCATACCTTAGCGCAATCAATACCGGAGCAAGCCATACCCAAGGAAATTCACTGGCGCTAAACAGGCTTTTGGGCGCCATCCATAGTTGAAGCGCCATGGCCAACACGGGAATGGCCAATGTCTCGAGCCAAAGCTCAAGCTGCTTTCTTTTGGCCGGTGATTGACCAGGAAACAAAATCATGATTATTCAGACAAAAGCCGCTTGATTAGACGGTCCAACGTGCTTTGAGCAAGAACGCCAGCGCTTTGCCAATAACGTCCGGAGGCACTGGCAGCGCCCCGCCATAGGGCAGTGTCAGTAGATAAATCCTTGAGTTCCAGGGTAAAAGAAACCGCCGGTTCCCCATCCAGCCCTACTTTGTAGCGCCATTCATCTACAGAACCGGTAACCAGATAGCGAATGTTGTGTTCTTTCGCCCAGGAAAGATATTGTTGTTGGCTTCCGCTGCTTTTGCCAATTGGCATGGGGGTTTGCGCGGGGGGAGGGAAGTTAACGTTGGAGACTTCCCGGCTTTGCAGCAGGGCTGCGGCTAGCTTCTGCGCCCTTTGCCCGGCAAAGGGGACGGTAGTGTGATTATCAAAGGGCAAGACACCCCAGGCGGCTGTTTTGTCCAGGGAAACGGTGGAGCTGGTATTGATGCGCGTGGTGGTGCAGCCACCAAGAAAGCCCATGATGGAAAGAAAAATTATAAAAAAAGATAGGTTTTTTATTTTCATCACTGTTGTCCTTATGCTGTCTAAAAGAAAATTTGATAAGTCAAACCCAAGTTCAAGGAGTCATTTTGCACTCCTTGCCCTCCCTTGATGCGGTCAAAAAACAGGGTAAGCCGGTCTGGGCCAAATAACCGGGAGGTAAGTCCCGCGTGAATACTCCCACCAAAATCATTGACGGAATGCCAATTGCCGGCAATGGAGAAAAAGGGATGCAGTCTTGGTGTGAAGCCGGTTTCAAAATCGGTATTCACATCGAGCGCGATATTGACCTGGGTATAATCCTGGGGAATCATAAATCTGCCATTCTTATTTCCGCCTATGGGGACATGGCGCGCCAGTTTGCCCGGCAATGATTTGGCCGCGGAATAATCGCGCCATTGCACGCTGCTTCGCAATGCAATTTGGGGTGACCGGCTCCGCCAAAGATAACGGTAACTGCCATCCACCAGCCAGCCCTTGCCAACATCGTCCCCATTGGAAGCTTCAAACCAACGGTGGCCGAAGCGGGCGAAAATGTGCTGTCTTTGGCTCAAAGCATAGTCCAGATTGGTGGAAACTTCTTTGGCGGAACCTGCCAGAAACAGTTGCACACTTTCCCGGTTGACTTCGCCGGTGGCGATCTTTAGGCCTGCCCTCAGCCCAAAAATGGCGGGCAATTGGTGTTCCAGGGAAAAAGCGGGATGTTGACCCTGCGCTTGAGTGATGCCGCCATGCAATTTGGTTTCCCCGTAACGGTGCCGGTAGCTTGCTTGTAACAAATATCGGCCAGGCCTTGGTTTGGACCTTCGCCAGAGCGTCGGATCGACGTCAATCAGATTGATCCGCTCGGCTATTCCCTTCAAACGTAGCCGGTGTGTCAATTGTTGATTGATCTCAAGGCGTGCTTGGTGCCAATGGGCGTCCTGTAAATTTTCATAGCGCCAGGTAAAAGCAGCATTGTTGCTTTGTTCCAAAGCCAGGGTTTGAAATTGCTCCGCTAAGGGCTGATTCCAGGGAGACTGGCCAAGGGTGTCAAATGCTAGGTTGATGGCCTGATTTTGCCGCTTTAAATTGAGTGCCGCATTCAGTTTTTCCGAAGCGGATAATCGAATGCCTTGATAGTCTAGCCAAGCGGCGATAGTTTGCGCATCGCTTTCTTTAACCGCCAGGTTGAGAGATACCAATGGCGGTTGCTGGTGGCGTTGCCAATAAGATTTCAAATACCAATACCGGGCCAAGGATTCATCGGGTTGGGATAAAGCCCAGGCGAGAACCAAATCTTGTAGCTGGGGATTGAGATTGGATTGCCTGGCGGTTAGCAGGTTAAGCATGGCCGCAGCTGTGTTATCACCGCCGCCAAAGATCTGTAACAGACGTAAAAGCGCGATTTTTTCATCATCCTTTAAGGTAAAGGGGTGGTTTTTCAATAAGTGATAGCTGTGAACGCGCCACAATTGGGCTTCTTGCCTTCTTCCCGATTGCTCCAGCAGATCCGCATAGTTCATGAGCCATAAAGGATCGTTCTGACGGTCGCGCGCCTGCATGCGCATGAAAAGCAGGGCTTGTTCCGGTTTTTCCAAAGCAGTCAGCAGAGCGACAGTTGGCTCAATCAATTTGGGGTTATGGAGCGCCCAGGTTTGCAAGGTAGGGAGCCAGGAAGCAAGCAAATCCGCTTGGCCGTTGTCAATCATGATCCAAAGATAGGTCAGCCATAGATCCAGATTGTCCGGAAGTTGGGCGAGTCCTTCCCGAAGCACAGCTTGCGCTTCCGCAATCCGCCCGTGATGTTGATGCCACTTTGCCCAGCTTAAAAAATACAGTGGGTGATTCTGCAATTCTTCCATGGGGAATTGGTCAAGAGCGGAAATGGCTTGATCTAAGAATGCACCTTTTTTGTCTTGATTGGCGATCGACAGCAGCATCAATGCCGAACTGAGATTGGGTTCCTGTTGCCACAACCGCAAAGCCATGGAAAAAGCCTGGTCCAGCCTGCCATAACTTTTGTCCAAAAGAATCAGGCGGGCAATCTGGTTAGCAGACAGGGTTTCTTGATAACGTTGAACCAGCTTTGAGAAGGTTGCGTAATCTTGTTGTGACCAAGCGAGTTCCAAGTGCAGGCCCGCCAATTCCGGGGAAACTTCTCTCAGTCTGGGCGTGTATTTTTGCAATAAACGATAAGCGCCCTTGGCATTTCCTCGCAGCAATTCCAGAGAAGCCAGGCGTTGGATTGCCCAAGCTTGGGGAGAATGCCGTTTTAGAAATAATTGCAGAACGTGGCGTTCGCGTTCCGGTTGGTCGATACTGCGGTACAGTTCAGCCAATTCCCGCAACAGACCGCCGTGACCATATTTTCGGTACCGCTGCCAAAGTACGGGGATGGCTCGTTCTGGTTTGCCCACCTCGCTCCAGGCATGGATAAACTTCATAAAGAGTTGGTCATCTCTCGGCCGCTCCTTCATTTGCATCCGGTAGAGAACCAAAAGCTTGGGATAATCATGCAGGGCCTGGGCCAAGGTTAAGGCGCGCTGGAAATCATCGGGATCGCCTTTTAGAGCGAGAAAGAAAAAATGCCTCAAGGCAATGTCGCTTTTCCCTTGCCAAAGGGCTGCCTGGCCAGCTTTCCGCCGCCATTCCAGGTTATTGGGATCGTTTTTAAGCGCTTTGACCGCGACCGCAAGCGCTTCTTTCAATGCGCCGGATTTGATAAAAACATCATAGGCTAATTCATAGTCGGTTTGCTGAAAGGGGCGGGAAGGTTCGGGTAATTCTTCGCTTCTTGCTGGAGACAAACCGATGGCGAGCAGGAAAATCAATGACCAGCAGAAACGCATTGATTTTCTCCGTGGGGTTGAGGAATGCCAACGAGCAGGCGCGCAAAGTAAGCAGCACACTTGGAATTAGCCGACATGAGCGCTAATTTAGAAAGCAGTCGGTAGGTTTCCTGGGATGGCTGGATGTTGGGTAGCAGTTCCAGGGCCAGTGCCAGGGTTTTTTTGGAGTCGCCCAGGCTCAAATGGGTACGAATCGCCTCTTCGAATACTTGGCGTTTGAGAGTGGCATCTGAAGAAGTCATCAAGATCTGGCGGTACAAGTGAATAGTCAATTGCGCATTACCTAGGTGTTTTGTTGTCGCCGCCAATTTTTCCAAGCGGGCTGGATTTTTTTCCGCTTGAATCAATTGTATTAATTTGTTTTCCAGTGCTTGGCGCCGAGGATCCGATTCGCTGAGGTCAAAATAATAACGCTCCAATGCCACGAGATAGGCTGCCAGGGTTTCCGGGTGGTGCGGAAGGAATCTTTCCAGAATCTTCATGGCCTCCTGATAGTTGCCGGTTGCAACTAATTGGTTAGCCAGTTGCTGCTGATATTCAAGCGCATCGGGATGTTCTTTTGCCAATAAGCGCAAGTACTTAAGGGAAGCGGGGGTAGGATCTTCCGAGCGATTTAATAATCGGTCCAGGGCTTTGTCCGGGGCAAGCCAAAACAGCGCCGCGGCGACAGCGACAATCAAGCCGATGAGCAGACCCAGGGAAGCGAAGCGTTCCTGGCCTTCGTTACTGGCATTTAAAGGTAAATTTGACACTTTGCTCATGAAAATGATACTGAATGAATCCCTTGCCCTTTTGGCTGTGAATCGGGTTGCGGGATAGATGCGTACGCTTGCAATGATCGCCTGGCGCCAATTTTACTTTTATGGGTACTTCCCCGCGCAACTTAATTCGTAGCCGATCGTGGTCGATTGTATAGGTTTCCACGGTGGCGTTGGCCGAGATGACATAAGGTTTCGTATGCTTTTTATCGGTGAAAGAAAAGCGAGCTTGTGAACCGGGGGTCAGGTGAAAATAATAGTTTTCGCCATTTGCAGCATCGAAACCCGCGACATGATCGCTCGTGTTCAAGTTTGGATATCCAAACTTTTGCGGTACCCGCAGGGTAAGGGCCTGGCCATAATTTCGGATAATAAAATGATTTTGCTGTCGCGCAATAACCAACTTCTCAAAATCCAGTGCGGACTGAATATAAGCGGAAGAAAACAGAGGGTGCGACTGCTGACGGGCGGCCCAGGCATAAACTTCTTGCAACGCGTGCAAGGCGCCGGGGCGGTCCGCGGAATAAAAATGATAGTAAATATTGATCGGTTTCAGGCGCCTGGGGGATTCGGTTAACTGAAAAGTGTTTCTTACCCGTTTGAAGCCATAAAAAGGCCCCTGCCACAAGTTGGTAAAGTCGTTTTCGTTCCCCACGGGAGCGAAGACCTGAAAATAATCTCCTTTCCAGATGCCATTTCCAAACAGGTTGGTCAGGGATGGCTTGGTGCGGAGAATCACGCTGCCGCCGCCATTGATATTGAGCAGGCCTGCTTGATAGGCTGCTTTGAGGCTGGGAACGCCCGGGTCCGTGTCGCCCGACCAGTTGATGATTTTGGTTTTTTTGCCGGGAGGAGCGATCAGTTCGTCAATCAGTTTTGCCGAGCCGGCGGTTTCCATGTAAGGGTCGAAGCGGTAGCCTGGAATTGGCAGGTTGTAGCCATACTCACCTGCCGCGGGATTGACGGGTTTGGGGTTTACACCTGCGCTTAAATCTGGATTTTTTTCCAGCGCCTGCCAATTGAAAGGATGGGAATAGGTGTGACTAGCTGTCTCGGTCCACGGCAATTCGAGAATGCGCCGGGCAATTTTACGCAGTTGCGGCGCTTTTTTGGGAAACAGGCCATCATCGGTAAACTCGCCCACAATATAGGAGACATTGGTAGGCCAGCGATATTTGCGCAGGATTTCCATTTCCAGCACTTCCCCGGCAAAACGTCCGTAATAATCGGGGACGGTGCTGAGCGCGGCAAACCCGTCGCCATCTATGTGTATCATCATGATCCGGCGGCCGCTGCGAGTGGTAATATCCGGTACCGGGAATTCGGGCAAGCGCAATGCCTGAGTAAGGAAGGTAAACGGATCCAAGATCCATAGGGATTGTGCGCCTTCTTCGGGGAGTGTAATCAAATTGACGATATGAGGGGCTACGATATAGCCGCCCCATGGGGTGATGGCGGCGGCATCCTGGCGCTGTTTTTTACTGTCCTGCAGTTGGAGCAGTACCTTGCCTTTTTCAAGATGCAAAGGGCTGAAATCGGCAATCGTTGGCTGAGGGGCGGCTTCTAGGCCGATAAATCGTTTATCGATTTTTGTAATGGTAATGGGAGCGCCGGTTTCAGAAATGTTGGGAGCGCTCAGACCAAAAGGTTTGAGGTGAGGCTTATCCAAGGGAAAGCCAAAGTCTCCCATGATGACAATGGGAACGCCGTTGTTTTTTTGTTGCACAAGCCATTGCCAAACCCTTTCACTCTCCGCTCCCAAGGGTTTTTCAAACCAAGTGACTATGCCAGCGTGTGTGCCCGTTAGAGGGAAATCCGGCAGGGAATTTTGTATATGCAAGGGGCGGGCGGAATAACCCAGATAATTCACCGGCATGGTGAGGTAGTAATTGAGGTTGGAATCGTAGGGATTGGTGTTGCCATTGTAGAGCATTAATATTTTGCGGGGCATGACTTCCCGTAGTCCAATGCCAACCATATTCAGGTCCGCGTTGGTGATCCAGGGGATAAAACCATGGCTTTGGATCTTTTTAGCAGTGATCCGGGCCTGATCACGCTGGTTGGGAGGCAGATAATCAATCACAATGACGGGCAAGCCCAAATTGCGGGCTTTATTCAGCTGGTTCAGCAGCCACTGCCGGTCTTGTGGGTTGACTTTAGTGTACTGGTGTTGAGACTGATTCCATCCTTGGTACAAAGATTCCGCGGCTACGGCGTCCACGTCACTGGCCACCTGCTCTAAAAAGGGAAAGCCGCGGTTTAATATCAGTTTGGTTTCTGGATAGCGGGATTTGATGGCTTGAATGAGCGCGACTAGCCCTTGCTCATGCCGCTTTCTATCAGAGGCTTGTTCGCTGACAAGCTGGTAGGAATCCAGTGTATCCAGGAAGAACCCTCGAAACCCTCTTTCCCACAGCGGCGTGACAATGTGGTCCAAAAAATATTGGCGGCACTTGGGCAGGGATTGGTCGATGACGCTTGCTTGCCACGCTTTATTGGTCCCAACGATACAGCCTTTGGGAATCTTGTTTAAATGAGTGCTTTGGCCATGAAGCTCGCCAGCGCTGACATAGACGAATAATTGCGAGTCGGGGGTTTGGTAGTCCGCCGGGTTCAGATTGCTATAGGGTTGCACCACGACCCAATCGAAGGCGCGAAGCTCATCGGTCGGAGGTTCGGTACCATAATGAAAAGCTACTGCGGGGTTGCTCCAGACAGGGGTGGCAGACCACATTTGAAACCCAAAAATAAAAATTAAAAAGCGGGCCATAAAAATTGCTATAAAAAACTATCCCAATTAAATACTAGTCAAAAAAATAACTTGAAGCGCTCCTGATTAATCGGAGTAGGTTTCCCGTTTGATATTTGCGCTGTGGGAGCCGCACTATAGTTTATCGGATTTTTCTAAAACCGTAAGCAAAATCGTACAATCTAATGTCAGTGGCGGGTGAAGACCAATTGCCGCCAAGGTAAAAGTAGCATAAGCTCAATCCATGGTAAGCTGAGGGCTGGAAAGTAATGAAGCTGCAAATTGACAAGCAAAAAGACTGGAGAATCCTCCGTCTCTTGGAGCCGCGCCTGGATGCTCATAATTCTGGTGAGTTAAAAGACCGGATCCTCAAACTTTTGGAAAATGGCGAAAAAGATTTGATAATAGATTTATCCGAAGTGCGTTTCATTGATAGCTCAGGACTCGGCGCGCTTCTCTCCGGTTACAAAAACGCCAACCTCCACCAAGGCCGTTTGGTGTTGGCAGGACCTCAACCCCGGGTCCGGTCGATGTTCGAATTGACCCGTCTCAATCAAGTGTTCGACATTTATGCCAGCGTTGACGAAGCGTTGGCTGAGAATTAAATGATGAACACTTCCATTAATGATATTCAAGTAGATATTGTCGTTCCCAATCAAACCCGCTATTTAAGCTTGATTGGTAACATCGGAGAGGCGATTGCCAAGGAGTTGGACCGTTATCAAGGGGATCGAGAGACCTTGGCATATCATCTTAATTTAGTGCTGACCGAAGCTATGACCAATGCCATCCGTCATGCCCATCACGATAATTCCGCGAAAACCGTGCGGGTGCAAATCCATATCGATCATAACCAGCTGTGTATTAAAGTCTATGATCAAGGCCAGGGTTTTGACCTGGAATCCATCCCTGAACCCGATCCCGGCGCCCCAGTTGATCACGGCCGAGGGCTGTTTTTAATCCGTACATTGATGGATGAAGTGGAATACCGCCAGGGTAAGGATGCCAATGTGTTAATCATGAAGAAAAAACTGAGCTAGGCTGTGGATTCTTGGGATAAGAAACTGTTGGCTTTGGTGGATAATGGATTTACCTCCGAGTTAATTCAAGTATTGCCCCTAAGCTATAAACAAGCCACTTCTCCCCGTCAAGCTGTTAAGGATATTGCCTATCTTGAAGCGCTGCGCCACAGCAACGATGTGGTGGTGGATTTTAGCTTTGAAGATGATACTCATCCACCTTGTTTGCGTTTCTACACTACGCGGTTCACGTATTTAGACACCTGGTTGCCACCGATTAACCACCTGGGACTACGGGTGGTGGACCAATCTTTTTTCCGGATTCCATTCCCAGAGAGCGAAGTCTTTTTACGCTGTTTCCACGTGGAACCGGCCAAAACTATGGACCGGCGAGCCTTAAAGAGGCGGCGGGCAGAAATTATTGCTTTGCTGACAGCCGTGTTTTCTGGACGGGTGGAAGATGATCAGCTAAATGGCTTGATATTGAGCGCATCCTTGTCTTGGCGGCTAGTGAATATGCTGCGCGGCTATCGCAATTATTTTTTTCAATTGGGCAGCACCTATTCCAGTACCCGTTTCCATAATGCTTTTTTGGATTATCCTCAGGTAGCAAAGCTACTGTGTGATTATTTTGAGACTCGCTTCGACCCATCATTACCCTGGACAACCCTGGAAAAGCGCGAAGAAGAAGGCTTGTTTCCCCTGCGTCAGGCGTTGCAAAAGGCGTTGGAACCGGTCGTTGACATGCATGCCGACCGGATTTTAAGAACGGTATTTAATTTGATTGACGCCACGGTCAGGACCAATTTTTATTGTCCCGAGGCTGAAGACCGGTTGGCTTTCAAGCTGAGTGGCTTGGGTGTCATAGAGATGCCAGCGCCGATGGCGAAATACGAAGTCTATGTTCACAGTACTGAGATGGAGGCAGTGCATCTTCGCGGCGGCAAGGTTGCCCGTGGCGGTATCCGCTGGTCGGATCGCCAGGATGATTTCCGTACCGAAGTGTGGGAGCTGATGCGCACGCAAATGCTTAAAAACGCATTGATTGTTCCCCAAGGGGCTAAGGGCGGCTTTATTGTCAAGGATAAAAAGCCTCAACCCAGTCAAATCAAAACTGCCTACGTCAATTTTATGCGTGCCTTGCTGGAGGTAACCGATAATCTTAAAGAGGGACAGTTAGTTCGACCGCCTCATGTGGTCAGTTACGATGGGGATGACCCCTATTTGGTGGTGGCGGCTGACAGGGGGACGGCCCGATTTTCTGACATTGCCAATCGGATCTCGGTTGAGTATGAATATTGGCTCAAAGATGCGTTTGCCAGTGGCGGTTCCCGTGGGTATGACCATAAGAAGCTCGGGATAACCGCTAAAGGGGCTTGGGAATGCGCCAGGCGCCACTTTTATGAGTTAGGGCGCAATTTAGAAGAGGAAACCATTACCGTTATTGGAATTGGCAGCATGGATGGCGATGTTTTTGGCAATGGCATGCTGTTGTCTAAACAAATCAAATTGTTAGCCGCCTTCTCCGGGCGCGCTATTTTTATTGACCCGAATCCGGATCCAAAAATTGCCTATCAAGAAAGGCTGCGTCTGTTTCAGTCAGGGGCCAGCTGGGATCAATACAATCCAGAATTGATTTCTGAAGGGGGCGGCGTGTACCCCCGGCAAGCTAAAAGCATCCCTCTTTCAACACAGGTTCGGCGTTGGTTGGGCGTTCGTCATAAAGTTTTAGATAGCGAGACATTGATTCGACATATATTAATGGCGGAAGCCGATCTTATGTGGCTGGGAGGTATTGGAACCTATGTCAAGGCAAGTTGGGAAAAGCACCATGAGGTAGGCGATCCCGCCAACGATGCTGTCAGAGTGGATGCCAATCAGTTGCAGGTGAAGGTGGTAGCCGAGGGTGCCAACCTAGGATTTACCCAGTATGGTCGGGTGGAATATGCGAGTTTGGGCGGCAAAATCAATATGGATGCCATAGACAATTCCGCCGGCGTGGATTTATCCGACCACGAGGTCAATCTCAAAATCCTTTTGTATTCCTTGCAAGAAAAACAAGAGCTGGGGGACAAAACGCCCTACTATTGGTTGTCTCGGGTTTGCGGAGACGTTGTCAATAAGGTGTTGGGACATAATGCCAGTCAGAGTCTTTGTATTTCAATCGATCTACTACGTTGCCGGCGCGATTCCGCCCCTTTCTTGGATCTGGCTGACCGGTTAGAGAACGCCGGTTTATTGAAGCGGGCGTTGGAAAGCTTTCCGGGTTCAGAGCAAGTTATTGCCCGCAGCGACCAATCCTTGACCCGGCCAGAATTGGCGGTATTACTTTCGCTCACTAAATTGCAGTTAAAGCAAGCGCTATTAGTCCGGCCAACGTTCTTGCGTCAGAATTTTTTACAGGGGTATCTTCGCGATTACTTCCCGGCCGAGTTATCCAAACAATTTGGAAGTAGTATTACTCAACACCCGTTGGCAGCCGAAATTACCGCGACGGCCCTGAGCAATCATATTCTGGATCGGGCGGGTGCCACTTTCCTTGGCCGGATTGAAGAAGTATCCAGTCCTCTTATCGAACATGCAGTAGCTTTATACTTGACCTTCGACGGAGTTTTGGGAACCGCGCTGTTGCGTCAAAATTTATTGGATCGAGCGGGGGTGTTTCCCTGTGACAGGCTTTACAGCTTGTTGCTGCGAATTGAAGACGCCTTGGCATTATGCTTGAGTTGGTTTTTGAACCGGGGTCGGTCATTAATGCCAAAGCCAGAAATAATTCAGCGCTGTCAAAATTTTTTACAAGCGTATGGCCATCGATTTGTTACCGAAGACACCTTGGAAATAGGTCAATTGCAATCGGAAGGCTTAGAAGATGAGGATGCGCGGCGTCTGGTTCTTATGAAGCAACTGTATGATTTCCCGGTGTTGGTGGATCTGGCGATAAACAATCCAATGGATTTTACGGAAATTGCGCAAACGTATTTCACGGTTGCGGAATTTTTGGGTCTTTCTTCAATCCTAGAGTCGTTGGCGTTGATACCAGTGCGCTCGGATTGGGAAAGCCGCCTCAAGCAGGCCCTTTTTCTCCGTTTTAAGGGGGCGAATGCGTCGTTGACACGGCACTTGATCTCCGGCGCCGAGGATGTAGGGATGGTTTGTACAAGCCCTGTATGTTTACAGAAATTCAGCCGTTTTCAGCGCCTTAGGCGTGAGCTGGAATCTCATCCCCCTACAGATTTACTGCCTTTTGCAACTCTCAGCGCGGAAATGGAGGGGATGGTGGAAGCCTTGGCTTGAGCAGTTATTTTTCCACTAGAAGAAGATGCTAAGATAAAGTTTTAATCACTAGAAAAACAGGGGAGGATCTTGCCATGTCGGATAATAAAGCTGAAGCAATACTTGAAAAAATGGAAAAATGGTTTCAAGCGATAGGGGTTGATACCCGCGCCTGGAACGCTCGATTTGACCACTTCGCCCGTATTGCATCGAGGCTTGCAGGTCGCCCCATCGCGTTTAATATTGCTATCGCCATTATCCTTTTGTGGATGCTCAGCGGCCCTGTTTTCGGCTTCAGTGATACCTGGCAGTTGATTATCAATACCGCCACCACCATTGTGACCTTTTTGATGGTATTTATCATCCAACACACCCAAAACCGCGACACCGACGCCATCCAGATTAAACTCGACGAACTCATCCGCGCTGTGGACAATGCGGAGAATATGCTGCTGGACCTGGAAGAAATGGAAGAAAAAGAACTGGACATCCTCCGCAAGCGGTATTTGGAACTGGCGCGTAAGGCGCGGGAGGAATTAGAAAGGCGGGAGGATAAATCTACTCAGTAGCTTTCAAAAATCTGAGCCCCTCTATAATTTGTTCAAATAAATAAGGAAGTTACTATATGAAGTTACTATATTGTTTATTTTAAATATTGATATATACCCTAGGTTGGGATTTTTATTCCATGGCATTCCGTGAATATATGTAGATACACTTCAGATTTATTCAGGAATTTTGTCTTCGGTCACAACTATTACTATATCATTTTAATTTGATTTATTCCTTGATGCGGGGATTTTGTTCGAGTTTTAAATACAGATGAGGTCTTTATGCCTGATTATTCTTTGTGGTTTCGTCATTTCTTTTTCATTCTACTAGTAACATTTGCTTTTTATGGGTGCGCTCCGGAGTTGACTGAAGCAGAACATGTTTCCAGAGCAAAAGAATTTCAGGAAAAAGGCGATTTTAGAGCTGCAATCATCGAACTCAAAAGCGCTCTTAAAAAGAATCCCCGCAACCAAGAAACCAGAACCCTGCTAGGAGAATTATATGTAAAAGTTGGAAACGGACCATCGGCAGAAAAAGAGCTTCGGCGCGCAATTAACCTTGGCGTTAGCAAGGAGGCTCTGATGTCCCCTCTTGCTAAAGCGCTTGCTATGCAAAACAAATATCAGGAAATATTGAATGAAATAAATATTCCCCAAAGTTTGTCGTCGGTGCAGCAGGCTGAGCTTTATGCTTACCGGGGTGATGCTTGGCTTGGGCTGGGTAAAAGGGAAAAAGCTGAGGCAGCGTATAAACAGGCGTTAAATCTCGACCCCCAGTCACCACTTGCTAAATTGGGGATTGCTCGCATAGCCATGGGCGATAAAAAAATCTCTGAAGCAGCAAGGCTTGTGGAAGAGGCGCTGTCTTTCAATCCTGAATTAGGACGTGCGTGGCGTTTCAAGGCAAAAATTCTTGAAGCCCAGAGAAAACTAAAAGGGGCAGAAGAAGCTTATACAAAAGCTATTCAGTTCAACCCTATCAATATTCCGGATTTGGCTAGCCGGGCGCTCCTTCGTATAGAAATGGGCAGGTTAGAGGAAGCCGCCAAAGATATTCAGGTTGTGAAGAAAAAAGCGCCAAAATATTTTTTAGGCTATTTTTCCGCGGGTTTGCTTGCGCTCAAGCAGCAGCGATTTGATGATGCCCTTTCCGAACTCGAACAAGCCCGGAAATTAAATGAACGTTATCCTCAAACCCACTATTTTCAGGGCTTGACTTTTTTGTTGAAAGGTCAGCAGTTGCAGACGGAAGCTGCGATTAGGCGTTATTTAAGCCTGGTTCCAGGTTCGGTCAAGGGACACCAAGTTTTAGCTTGGGTACAGTACAAGATGAAACACTATGATGCGGCTAAAAACACTTTAGCGCCGGTGGTGGAAGCCTTGCCAAAAGATTTGTTTTCGCGCATGTTGATGAGCCGGATTGAGTTTGCTCTTGGTAATCATCAAAAGGCAATAGAGCACATGCAAGCCTTGCTGGAACTGAATCCGGATTCTCCGGGATTATACGCCCAACTTGGCATGGGGTTGGGTTCGATTGGTAAACTGGAAGAAGGCGAAAAGGCGCTAAAAAAATCACTGGAGATTAATCCCGATTTTCTTCCTGCCAGAGTCCAACTAACTATGCTGTATTTGCGCAATAAACGCTTTGATGAAGCCCGCAAGGAAATCTCAATAATTCAAGAAAAACTACCAGATTCCGTTCTTGGGTTGGGGTTACTTGGGTTGCTACAAGTAAAACAAGGGCATATTGAGGAAGCAGAAAATACTTTTGAACAAGCCCTGGCGTTGGAACCGGGCAACCCTGCCATTGCCCATAATCTTGCGCAGTTGGCCGCTGATAGGAATGACTTTAAAAAAGCGCGTGAACTTTATAAACAAGTGCTAAAGCATCATCCTGATAATCTTAATGCTGCCATGCATTTGGTGATGCTGGATGCTATGGAGGGCAAGGCAAAAAGTGCTATTACTCATCTTGAGGAAATTGTGCAAAAACATCCTGATGTGCTTGCGCCAAGGTTGTCATTAGCGCGAACCTACATCCAAATGAATGAATTTGGCCGTGCCCAATCTTTGCTGGAAAAAATTCGTCCACTCTATCCAGATTCTGTCCCACTCTTGATGGTGTTGTTGGAAGCGCAAATAGAAGAAGGCCAAATTGGCCGAGCACAAGATACCGCAAAAAAATTAAGAGATTTGGCGCCGAATTCCCCCTTATCACATTTTTTTCTCGCCCAGGTTTTTATGAAATCAGGTGATTTTGCCCGAGCACAAATGCATCTGGAAAAGGCTGTCTTGCTCGATAAGAAATTTTTGCCGGCACATTTGGCCTTGGTGAAATTGGAGATCAAGAAAGGTGATCTAAAAAACGCCCAGGCGATTTTGACGAAAATCAAAAAAAGTTATCCTGAAAATCCCAAGGTTTTATCCCTCCAAGCCGAATTGGCAATGCGCCAGAATGAACCGCAAAAAGCGATTAAACTCTACCAGCGGGCATTGGCAAAAAAACCGGATTCGGAAACGGCCGTCGCATTATCCCGTGCCTACTGGAGAGTGGGAAAACAGGAGAAAGCAGAAGAAACGTTGGATGATTGGTTAAAAAAGTATCCCCAGGATCTCAAAGTAGCCTATATGCGTTCGGTGCTTTATCGTACCATGGGCGAGGATAAGCGGGCGATTAAGCAGTTGGAGGAAATTCTGCAAAAAAATCCAAAGCAAGCAGATGTGCTGAATGACCTTGCCTGGATGCTTCGGAATCAGGATCCGGATAAAGCTTTACAATACGTAGAAAAAGCGGTGGAAATAGATCCCAATGCAGGGATGATCTCCGATACCTTGGCAATGGTATTGTTGGCGCGTGGCGAACGTGGTCGGGCATTGACTGTTATGCAACCTGTCGCGGAGAAGTTTAATTTCCCTTCCGTGCAGTATCACTGGGCCAAAATTCTTGTTGCCAACCGCCGGAGACAAGAAGCCATCAAAGTTCTGGAAAAGCTATTGAACAATCGGGCTTCTTTTCCAGAGCGGGAAGAAGCTCAAAACCTTCTGGCTGATCTCAGAAATTAATTCATGACAATACGCTATCTAGAGTTTCTGCGGCGATGGCGTTGGTGGTTGCTGGCTGTACTCATGTTGGTAACCGCCATTTTGATAAGCGGCATTAGGTTTTTGGACTTTACTGCGGATTACCGGGTATTTTTCACTCAGAATGACCCCTATCTGAAGCGCCTAAATACCATTCACGAAACTTATACCAAGGATGATACGGTGATGTTCATCCTCTCGCCCAAATCCGGCAATGTATTTAATTCCGAAGTCTTGGAAGCGATTGAATGGTTGACGGATCAAGCCTGGTACATACCTTATGTTCAGCGAGTGGATTCCCTGAAAAATTTTCAGTACACCTTGGGCAGGCAGGATGAGTTAATTGTCCGTGATTTGTATGCTTCTGCTGGTAAGTTATCACGGGAAGATATTGAAGAAATCCGCAAGATTGCCTTGAAAGAACCCTTATTGGTGCGCCGGGTGATTTCCAAGGATGCTAAGGTTACTGGTCTTCATGTGACTGTCAGGCTGCCGGGGGTTGACGAGCATACCGAAATCCCCTCTGTCGTTAAATACGTTCGCCAGCTTGCCCAAAAATTCCGGCAGCGTTATCCCAAAATTGAGGTGCGGCTTAGTGGTGGCGTTTTGATGAGCAACGCATTCCCCGAAGCCTCGCAGCAAGACATGGCCACTCTATTCCCTCTTATGTTTACCCTGGTATTTATTGTGTTATGGGTATTACTGGGATCTTTGATGGCGGCGGTTTGGGCTTATATGGTATTGCTGCTTGCCATTGGTGCCACCATGGGATTAGCGGGCTGGATGGGTTTTGAAATTTCCCCGCCCTCGGCGGCTGCACCCAATATTATTTTGACAGTATCGGTCGCCGATTGTGTTCACTTGTTAGTGACGTTTCTTTTGGTTCTTAAGCAGGGCTGGCTAAGTGCTTTAGGTTGGCGTCAGCTGCAATTCCAAGCGCTTGCGCAATCCTTGCGTGTAAACTATCAACCTATATTTCTGACCAGCCTGACCACCGTTCTGGGTTTTTTGACGCTCAATTTTAGCGATTCTCCGCCTTTTAGGGATTTGGGCAATATTTCCGCCATGGGCGTGGGTTTTGCTTTTTTTTATACCATTGTGTTGTTGCCGCTGCTGGCGATAGTGGTACCGGTCAGGGTTTCTCTGCCCAGATACAAAGGCTCACCGGGAATATCGTGGTTGGCGGATTTTGTTATCAAATACCGCCTCCCGCTTTTGCTCGGCATGCCGGTTTTGGTGATCGGGTTGTCCAGCTTTGCCTTTAAAAATCAGCTCAACGATGATCTGATCAAATATTTCTCGCCTAATGTCCAGTTCCGGTCCGATACCGAATATGCCACTAAACACTTGACCGGTATGTATATTATGGAATACTCCCTCCCGGCGCCACCTGGCAGCACAATCACCGATCCGGAATATCTTGACGCCCTGGACCGTTTTGCCCAATGGTACCGCGACCGGCCGGAAACCCTGCATGTCTATTCCATCGCCGATATTATCAAACGTCTGAATATGAATATGCATGGCAATGAGCGTGCTTGGTACAAGATTCCCCAGAGTAAGGATCTGGCGGCGCAATATTTGTTGCTCTATGAGATGTCTTTGCCCGAAGGGCTGGAGCTCAATGACCGTATCAACGTGAATAAGTCCGCTTCGCGCATGACGATTACCCTGAAGAATCTCTCCAGCGACGAAATGCTGGCCCTTGAGCAAGACGCTGACCAATGGTTGCGGGAAAACGCCCCCGCTTATATGCATGTAGGTGCCGCAGGCACTATTATGTTCGCCCATATTGGCCGCAGTAATATTCGTGGCATGTTGATTGGCACCATGGTTGCGTTTGCGGTGATTTCACTGACTTTAATCCTTGCCTTTCGCTCTGTTTTTTGGGGGTTGCTCAGTTTGGTGCCCAACCTGGTGCCGGCATGGATGGCGTTTGGCTTATGGGGGGTCATGCACGGTCAAGTAAGTATGGGGCTTTCGGTCGTCGCGGCGATGACCATGGGAATCGTGGTGGATGATACGGTACATTTTCTCAGCAAGTATCTCCATGCTCGCCGGCAATTGGCGTTGTCACCCATGGGTGCGGTTCATTACACCTTTGAACACGTAGGCAGCGCTATGCTAATTACTTCCATTGTGCTAGTGGCAGGATTTTTGGTGCTAACCTTGTCTGATTTTGCCATCAATGCCCAAATGGGACTGTTGGTTGCAATAACCATCGGGTTTGCCCTGCTGACCGATTTCTTTTTAATGCCCCCGTTAATTTTGTGGGCGGAGCGAGGAGTACAAGATGATAAAAAGGCATACAGTTATCTGGCTTGAAATACTGTTCCTGATTGCCTTAACCTGGCAGCCCAAGGCATGGGCGCTCAGCGCGGAGGAACGGGGTTTGGAAATCGCCAAGGAAGGTGAACGCCGTGATGAAGGGTGGGGGAATTTCCGTGCCAGTTTGATCATGATATTGAAAAATCAGCGCGGAGAGACAAGCGTTCGTCGTATCCGTAGCATGACCTTGGAAGGAACCGATGATGGTGACAAGAGCCTGTTGATTTTCGACAGTCCTGCGGATGTCAAAGACACTAAGTTCCTTACCTTTTCTCACAAACACAGTGACGATGATCAATGGTTGTATCTGCCGGCGCTCAAACGGGTGAAAAGGATTTCTTCTTCCAATAAAGGTGGTTCATTCATGGGCAGCGAATTCTCCTATGAAGATATGACCGCGCCGGTATTGGAAAAATACGATTACAAATACCTGGGGGACGATAATTACAAAGGCCGGAAGGTTTTCCTCGTAGAGCGTTATCCAAAAGATCCTCACTCCCTTTACAGTAAGCAAGTGACCTGGACGGACCAAGAACATTATATCCCATGGAAAATTGAATACTTCAACCGCCGGGGCAAGCATCTAAAAACGCTGACATATCATAAATACAAGCGCTATCTCGGGCAATTCTGGCGGCCGGGCAAAATGCTGATGGTCAATCACCAAACCGGCAAGGCAACTGCGTTGGTTTGGAAGAAATACCGATTCAGGGATAAATCCATCAAAGAAAATTTGTTTAATCCGGCTGCGCTTCCCCGATTGCGATAATATGGCCGGAAAACGTTTGTTGTTTTTTGCCGAGGCGGTTACCTTGGCTCACTTGGCCCGCCCGTTGGCATTAATTGAAAAACTATCTGAAACAGATTGCGAAATCCATTTGGCTTGTCCCACCAATAATTTTCGCCAGTTTCTGAAAGACTTTCCCTATCCTGTCCACGATCTCGATTCGATAACGCCAGCCAAGTTCCGGCGCATACTGGATTGGGGGTTGCCCCTTTTCAGCAAAGCGCGGCTAAGACAATACATCAAAACTGACCTTGGACTGATTGAGAAAATCCAGCCCGATGTTGTGATTGGGGATTTGCGATTATCGTTGGTAATCAGTGCCCGGGTGGCGAAAATCCATTATATCAATATCACCAATGCCTATTGGCGCCCTGAATTCTGTCCGATACCCCCGCTGCCTTGCCTTAGGCCTTTTGCTTATGTACCTCATCAATGGGTGGAGCCAGTTTATAGGCGGCTGATTCCTTCGATATTTGCCAGCCATGCCAGGCCTTTCAATCAATTACGGCGTCAATATGGTCTATTGGAATTAGGAGATGATGTCAGGAAAATTTACACTAACGGCGATACTGTACTGTATGCGGATGTTCCCGAAATGTATCCCGATCTTCCCATGCCGGAGAATCATCATTTTCTGGGTCCGCTTCTCTGGGCGCCGCCTGTGCCTGAACCTCCATGGTGGGGTGAGGTCCCCGACGACAAACCAATAATCTATGTGGTTGCCGGTACCTCCGGTTCCGCCCAGGCATTTCAGAAGGTGCTGGACTATATGTCAAATCTGCCGGTTACAGTTATCGCGGCTTTGGGTCACAAGCAGGCCGGCGTTACCGGCAATCTTTTCCATGCGCCTTGGCTGGATGGTCTGAAAAGCGCGCAACGTGCGGATTTGATGATTTGTAACGGTGGGGTAATGGGATGTCACCAAGCTGCGGTGGCTGGGATACCGGTACTGGGAATTTGTGCCAATATGGATCAGTTTTTGAATATGAGGGCTGCAGAGCTTTTCGGAATAGGAAGAAGTCTAAGGCAGGATGAGGTTAGTGAAGGCCGTTTGGCAGTAGGGTTGGACAAACAAAAAAAAGAATTTCTTCAGATAACTGAAACCAACCTCTCTGGCAATGTGTTACTTGAAGTCATTGAGAGTAAAAAGACACCGTAGGATTAAAAATGTCAGCAAATTTTACAGATATGGCCAGATATCTAATTGACAAAAGAACCATATCTCTAAGATTATGTTTTTCCAATAAATTATATCAGCGGCACGAGTTTTGCTTTAATTGTTCTGAAACTGAGTGGTTTCCTTATTACACTTTATTTGAGTACATTTATTTAAGGAGTAGATGGTATGAAAACTAAAAAAATATTTTTAGCGGTGGGCGCCGTATTGGCCTTGGCTGGGGCAAGCGCACACGCAACGACAGTGCTTTTCGATCATGACCAAAATGGCGCCTTTTCCCAGGCCAGCGGGTTTGATTGGTTTCCAGGCAATGCTTTGTCCGTAGATTCCTTGACAGATGGCCAATTGAATGTTGGCGATGTCTTTACCACCTATTATCAGGCGGAGCTGGGTTCTTTTTCCGGAGCTGGGAATACTAGTTTACCTGTTGGTAACGCTGGACCCTACGAATATACCGGAATTGCGGTAATCCAGGAAGAGGTGACTTTCGTCGCAGACACCAATGGCGATGGCGTTCAGGATTTGGTGAAATTTAAGCATGTGGGTGGTACCTTTAAGATGTATTATGATGATCTTGGCGGTACCACTAATGCTGATGGTATCACCGGCAATACCGGGCTGGGATACGATGATGGGCAGTTGATTTTGACAGCTAATGTTACTCTGGGCGGTGCAAACTTTACCTTGGCTGACCCACTCAATACCGACCTGCTGGATAAATTTGGCGCCGATGATCTTGGCGGGATTCAAACGGTGGTGGGGAATGGAAATACCAACGTCGAAGGGCCTGTCACCTTTGTTGATTCTAATTTCCTCAAGGGCATAAATCCTGGAGAAAGTATTGTAAAGCTGTTTTGGGACAGTACTTTAGCGGCCCCATTTGACAGTATTAATCCCGAGACGAGCATTGTAGGACAGACTCCTAACTATGGTCCTGATAATCTAAATGGACCATCCGTTGGGGCTCAAGGGAATGAAGACTTCCATTTTGAAGCTGATGGCAACATGAGTGTGGAAACTAAAACAACGGTTCCTGAGCCGGCAAGTTTGGCGTTGGTGTCACTTGGCTTGCTTGGGATGGGCGCGGTTTCCCGAAAGAAGAAAGCTTAATAAGCTTAAGCTAAAGAGCAATTATAAAAAGCCCCGCGTTTGCCGCGGGGCTTTTTTACGATTGTCTGACTTTACGTCCTAAAACTTAATGGCTACGCCATAGATAAAATCTCCGCCATATTTTTCCACCAGGCCGCCAGGCAATGAGAACCCTTGTTTTTCGAGTTCTTCTGCAAAGTCCTGGGCACTGAACCGGTTTTCTTCCGGATGAACGAAGAAAACACGGTAAAACCATTTATTCAAGGCATGGGTGGTCACATCCTGAAAATAAAATTTCCCCCCGGGCTTTAGCACCCGATGGATTTCTTTGAGCGCATTCTGCCAATTGGGAACATGATGAAGAATGGCGAAATTGAAGCAGGCATTGAATGTTTCATCGGGCTTGCTGATTTGGGTTACGTCACCTACTTCGATTTGGAGCTTTTCTTTTGGGTAATGGGCCAATCGCTTTTGCGCTCTGGCCACCATGTCAGGATCCAGGTCTATGGAATAAACGTATTTTGCCCGGAATCTTTCCAGGATTTCGCGCGTACCGACACCTTGTCCACAACCAACTTCCAAGGCTGCCCCCCCTTCGATTTTTCCGCCCAGTTTTTCCAATAGGGGAGCTTCATACCAGCGCTGAAAGGCTGTGCGAATGGGGGAGTTCATTGCCAGTTTTTCAAAGGTATTCATTTTCATGGCTAACCCTCTTAATTTAATTAATACCGCATAGGTGATAGATGCAGGGAGTTTAATTTCTATTTTTCAACATTATTGGACTAGGCTTGATGGCGCCAAACTGCCGCCGGTTCATAGGCGGATGGGAAAAAATAACCAAAAAAGGCCCAAAACCAGAGTATCGGGCGTTTGGCCATGATTTTTCCAGCATCCGGCTTCAATGCCATGTTCATGTTATGACCAAGGGCGCGGTTAAATTCATCCAGAAACCGGTAATTACTGAAGGGTACGAGACGATCCATGTAGGAACGCCGCCAGCAAGCCAGTGGTTCCAGGCCGAGTTCCTCTCCCAATTTCATCAGACCGGCCTGGGTGAGGACTACCCGATGGTATGGCTGGTGCAGGCGCATGATATGTTTTTCCAGATCAGCCATGTTTTCCACCCCTTCCGAATCTGCGGTGCCCACATAGAGCAGCCCCCCAGGGTTAACCAGGCTAAGGGCGTCTTTCATCATGGCGCGGGGATCGTCCACGTGTTCAATCACATCGTTGGCAATCACGCAATCGAAAGTGCCGTTTGGCCTTTCTTTCCAGCCAGGCACGTAAGGATCCCATCCTGCCACGTTTTTGTATTCTTGCTGTTTTAAAAATTTCACCATTACGCCATTGCCACAGCCATAGTCCAAAATCCGATCGGTTTTTTTGAGCCCGGCCTTTTGCAGGCGCTTGAGCAGGTTTTTCAGGGTGCCTCGGGCGAAAATATCTAGTTTCCGCTCATTCAACGGATAGCGGGAATAAATTTCATTGTAATCCACCGGTTTCAGGCTGTGGATGGCCTGGCAGCCTGGGCACTTCCACAGGGGAAATTGCTCTTCCAGGTAGCCTTCAATATTGCCCCGGACCTGGCCAAAGTTATCTGGTTGACTGGGGTTGATAGGTTCATTGCACAAGCTGCAATGAGTATAGGCGGGGTTGTCAGGCATCATGGTGTTGTTTCTCATCGGTTGATAATGTGATCAGCGACGCGCAAGGCATTGGCAGCGATGGTCAGGGCAGGGTTGATCCCGCCGCTGCTTGGGAAGAAAGAGGCATCGGTAATGTACAGGTTATCCAGTTCATGGGCCTTGTTCCAGCGGTCCAGTACCGATGAGTCCGGGTCGTCGCCAAACCGGCAAGTGCCGCAGACATGGGCGATACGCTCGTTGTTTTCAGCCTGGTTGAGTCGTTTGACTTTCCATGGTGCAAAGGCAGCTTGTATGTGTCTGCGAAACAGCCTCAGCCGTTGTTGGTCATATTGACTGAGGCGATAATATAACTCAAGTTTGTCCTGGTGAGGTTCGATCCGGTTATCCGCATAGGGTAAATCTTCAAGAATGCCGGCAAAAACTGCCTTGCCTGAAGTCATTATTTGGATGATGGGTTTTAAAAAAGGCTTCATGATGGGGAAGAAGGAGGAAAGCAAGGGAACTGCGTGACTGATATCTTTATGAAGGCCGTCCAGGAGCATGGGCAAGGGCGGCAGGGTGCCGAAAGATTGCACCGATCCGAGTTTGCCTTTATCGGTGAGATAAAAGTCATTGAACGCCAGTTGTTTGCGATAGCGCTGAACCGGCCGGGGTAGTTTCACAAGATAGAGATCAATGGCATGGCGCATTAAATTCCGCCCCACCATGGCGGAGCCGTTGGCCAGTCCTTTCGGCCATTGGCGGCTTATAGAGCGCAGCATCAGGGCGGGCGTGTGCAAAGCGCCGGCGGCAAAAATAAACAAGTCGCCATCAATCTTGATTTCCTTCCCCTGTTTGATGCATGCAAGCCGATGAATCGTTTGCTGCCCCGCTTCAACGCCGATCACTTCACATTCATCCACCAATGCCGCATTGTGTTCCGCCAGAGCTGGAGCCAGACAAACAGAAGCGCTGTCGCGCTTGCCGCTTGTGGCACACAGAAACCCTTGGCAGTCGCGGCAATTTTCCTTTTCCAGGCAGGCCCCGGGAACCCGGTAGGGATGGAGCCCCTTGGATTTTAAATGAGTGGCAATCATTTGATTGGCAGTATCCAGGGGTGGGTAGTCAGCCAGCGGATCAAGGTGGCCAGCCCGTAACGGATCGGTGGTGCCATAAACTTGATAAAGCCTTTCCGCGGCCACATACCAAGACCGCATTTCTTCATAGGAGATGGGCCAGGTTGGTGGCAATGTGGATGCATTTTTGCTGTTATGGTGCTTGCCTGGCTCGAAGTCTTCGGGAAAAAACCGTTCCAGTGCGGCGCCGTACAAACTGCTGGAACCACCGCTGCCCATGCCAATGAATGGAATAAAGGTTTTCTCCAGGCGCATGCTTCGATCATGCAGGGGGGATGTCCACCGCCCGGTTTCAGGTAGAATGTCTGATAATGGAGTGTCTTTTTCGGATGCGATCATCTCGGCATACGCTCCGGCAAGCCTGTCATTTGCCAACAGGTTTTTACCGCGTTCGAGAAACAATACGGACCGTCCTTTTTGCGCCAGAGCATAACCCACTGTCGCGCCTCCCATGCCAGAGCCAACGATGACCACATCCCAGTGTTTGCGGGCAGCCGTGTCAAGATCCATTGGTTTGAGATATTAATGCGGGAAGGGGAAATCTCAATGACCGGGCGGCAGCCTGTCTTGCCTGGCCTGTGCGCCCGGCGAAAACGATTTTCTCCGGTGTTTGATACAGCCGGGAAAATTGTTTTGCGAGACGCACCGCCTCTTGTTGCACGGATTCTGTATGAGTGAATTGCTTTCCCTTACGAACGTAACCAGAAAAAATTACAGGTGTCATCTCCGGTTGCAACTGCAATCCCAGTGAGGTGGCTGTCAACCAGAATCGCTGCAGGGCCCGTCCGGCCTTGAAATAATCCTCAATCGTTTCGGGTGCTTTGTCCGCTACGAGTGCAAAATGGGCGGCGCACAAGATGCCGGGCAGCAGATCCAGTTGAATTCTGGGAATCCAGGTTCCGGCCAGCCAGCGGTTCATGAATTTTACCCGGTCCCAGCTTTGCATTGCCCAATGCATGAGCTTCAAGGCAAGCGGATCCAGGCCCACCGCTTGATCGGGGATTTTATCTATGCTGTAGCGCGCATTCCACTCAATAATGCGTTTGTGGACTTCATAGGCCTCGGGCATGGTCAGGCGTAGCTTGGCGTTGTCAAACATCAATTTGGCTGCCTGCCAGCGTTTTTTCCAGCCTTCAAGCCAAAGGACTTGATAGTTCGCCCCAATGGATTGTTCCAGAGCTTTTTTCTCCCGTGGCGTCAGGGGTCGGGTTTTGAATGGGCGGCGGTTGACAGTGCGCTCAGGAAGATAGGGAAATAAAGGATCTGGCTTGATATCCGGATTTTCTTTCAGGAAAACATCAATAATGGGATGGGTTTCTGGAGATTCCTTGCGCAAATTGAACTCAGCTTCCAGCCCGAATTGGCTGGCGGCGATGGCAATGCTTTCCAATAAGGCGCCGATGGCCAGTTGACTGGCCCGGCCTTCCAGATCGTACACGCACCAGTCCCGGGTGTCGTGTCCATGGATGACAATATGATGGTCATTCACCATCTCGAATTGCCATGGCTGAGTATTATCTCCCGAAGGGGCCCAGCGAGCGGCATCAAAAATCTGTTCAGTGATTGTCCGAGGCGGTTTTTCAGAGGGTTCGTCAATATTTTTTACACTCATAAATTGTTTCCGGGCAATGGTCAGAGCCAGTTTCTGGATCGGGTTGCGGTTACCGCCTGGACGCCAGGTTGTCACCATTGTATTGCGGTAAGCATCGAACTGTAATCCCCAAGGCGCGGATTTAACCGTACCACGATTAAGAAGAATCTTTAGCGCTTCTGTGGCGGTAACGCCCGCGCACAGTTCGCAAGCCATGGGAGTCGAAGGTCCTTTGTGTTGCCCAAGCTTGACGGCAGTAGGGTCGACGAGATAGCCTGATTGTAGCATCCGTGGCGATAATCCCAGTAAAAAACGAATGATTTGTTCGTCTTCGGGTTGGCCTTCCAGTTGAAAGTACTCTTCAAAGGTCATTTTTCCGGGCAAAAAGTTCAATAGCGCCGTTCCCATGCCGAGGGGCGCGGCTGTCACTGCCGGGATGCCTACATTGGCGCAGTAGGCAAAGACCATTCGGCGGGTGTCAAAGGCAAAAAAGTCCAGGCCATCTACGTATAAGTCAACATTCGTAAAAAAATCTGACAAATTTTCTTTATGGACACCGTCGGGAAAGGTTTTGATATCCAGTTCGGGATTAATGTCACGAGCCATTTCGGCCAGTACATCCACTTTTGGTTGTCCCAAATGGCTGACTGAAGCCCCTGCTTGACGGTTGAAGTTCGCCAGCTCAAACACATCAAAGTCAGCAATATGAAAGGCGCCTATGCCCAATCGGGTTAAGGTCAAAAGGTGACTGCCGCCCACGCCACCCATCCCGGCAATGGCAATCCGTTTGTTTTTGAGGATTAATTGCTCATTTTTTGTCAGCCAGCCGATATTGCGAGAAAAGGCTAACCGATAGTCGAAGTCTGTGATGGTGTTCATAGTTGGGCTTTATTAGCTTGTCCTACAATAAATATAGCTGGATGGGATATCCATGAGTTAAACATCATGTTGGGATAGCAAGATATGATTACAGAATTGGGACAAAGGGAAAAATTGGTACGTAAAGAAGATAGTTTACGGGAACAATTTTATAAATTTTTTAAAATTCTGCCTGCAAATACCGAGCCCCTATTACGTGAGGTATACCACCTCCGGTTTCAAGTCTATTGCTTGGAAACCGGCTTTGAGAGCAAAGAGGATTGCCAATATATTATAGAAAATGGACAGGAGATTTGGCTCGAGAAAGATAAATATGATAGGCGGGCAGTTCATTATTTGGTCCAGCATCGCAGAACGGGCCTTTATGCGGCGACTGTTCGTTTGGTGCTGCCGGATCACCGAAATATTAATATACCTTTCCCAATCGAAAACCATTGTAATCTCGAATTTCCGGTAAAAAATCCTAAAATTCGAAGGCATCTAGCTGAAATCTCCCGTTTTGCAGTATCGAGAGAATTTAAAAAGCGTCAGGGGGAAAAGGGGACATTGGCGGGCATTTCTGATTCTACAGAAGTTTACTTAGAGCCCGAGGAGCGAAGGATTTTACCCCATATGGCAGTGGGATTATTCGCGGCTATCGGGAAAATGAGTTGTGAAAATGATATTACTCATTGGTATGCGGTGATGGAGCCAGCATTATTACGATTGTTACGCTTGTTCGGTATTCGATTTATTCCCATCGGCGACGATGTGGATTATCACGGCCTGCGTCGTCCGTGCCTGGCTGAATTTAGTAAAGTGTTAGCGAGTATAAGAAACGTAAATCCTGATGTGTGGGACTTTGTAACCGATAATGGCAAATATGTTAAATAATGATTGGATTTCTCTGTGTGAAAAATGAACCCATTCCTCCCCAATTTCTGCGACGTCCGTATATTACTGCTGGTGGTGCTGGGCTCGATTTTCCTGGCGTTGCTGATGACCTTGGTAAGCGGGGTTGAAGAAAGCTTTGGCGCTGAGTTGGGTCTTCGGGGGATATTTATTGCCTGGGTGGCTTTGCTTAGTGCGTTTTTTTTGTGTTTTTTTCGTCGGTTAATCAGCAAGTTTCAGGTTTTTGTCCAGGCGATTTATGTGGTTCTCTTGATTACGGGAGTCACTGTCTTTTTAACCTGGGTGGCTTTTGAGCTGCTTTCTGTTAATGCTATTCAAGGTCATTCTCCCTATCTGCGTCATTTCAGTATCGCCCTGTTGATCAGTTTGGCGCTGTTGCACTATTTTCATCTTCAGTACCAATGGCGCCAGCAAGTGCAAGCGGAAGCCGAGGCGCGGTTGCAGGCGTTGCAGGCCAGAATGCGTCCGCATTTTCTTTTCAATAGTCTAAATTCCATCGCCGAGCTTATTGCCACGGATACCGTGGCGGCTGAAGACCGGATTGCGGATTTGGCGGAATCTTTGCGCGCCGCCATGCGGCTGGATAGTCAAAAATTAGTGCCATTGGCGCAAGAACTGGATTTGACGCGGCATTACCTGGCGCTTGAGCAGGCCCGGTTAGGAGAAAGGTTGCAAATCCGCTGGAAAATAGAACTTGCTTTGAAAGAGACGCAGGTTCCGCCCTTTTGCTTGCAACCTTTGGTGGAAAATGCTGTTTACTATGGCGTGGAACCTTCTTCTGATGGGGGACAGGTGGAAATTTCCGCCATTGAACAAAAAGGCTATATAGTATTAAGCGTCAGGAATACGATTCCAAAATCCGTTACTAGAAAGCGCAAAGGAAATCATATCGCCTTGCAAAATATCAAGGCCAGATTATCTGCAAGTTTCAAGCAGCAAGCCAGCTTATGGATAAGCACGGCAGAGGGCTGGTATCAAGTTCGGATGCGCATACCGCTAAACCCCATCAACTGAATTCTTTGAACGGGATCACATAGCAACTTAAACCTAAAGGCTATGCTTATTAGCATGGTTTGTTTGGCTGCTGTAATCTCATGAATCTTGTCGTTACCGATGATGAAGTGCCTGCCCGTGAGCGCCTTTGCCGTCTGGTCAAAGAAGTAGCGCCTGAATGGCAAGTGGTGGCCAAGTTTGGCAACGGCCTGGATGTGGTTGAATATTGCTGTGCCAATCCGGTGGACCTGGTATTGCTGGATATTTGCATGCCGGTCATGGATGGTTTGGATACGGCCCAAAAACTAATTCAACTGCCAGTGCCGCCAGCGATCGTATTTGTGACGGCTTTTGAAGATCACGCTTTGCAGGCGTTTGAGGCTCAGGCCGTGGATTATCTGCTCAAACCCGTCCGTAAGCAGCGTTTGGCGGCTACCTTGAAACGGGCGCAGGTCTGGATAACTGCTAGCAGGCAAGGCGGTTTCCCAGCGGGTAATCACCACCGTCACGTCTGCGTCAGGCACCAGGGGGGGCAGGAATTAATTCCTGTAGAGACGATTCGCTATTTCCGTGCCGATCAAAAATACGTGGTGGCGCGCACGGAAAATCGGGAAGTCTTACTCGACGAGTCCCTAAAATCCCTGGAGGCTACCTTTGCCAATGCTTTTATTCGAGTTCATCGCAGCGCGTTGGTGGCTTCTGCCTATATAAAAGGTGTGCATCGCGATGCCCAAGGCAGATATTGGGTCACTTTGGATGGGGTGTCGGAAAAGGTGGAAGTCAGCCGCCGTCATGTCAGCTTGGTAAAACGCTATCTCCAAAGCAACGCTGTAGTTACTGCATAAGCCGTATTGACGGCAGTGCTTTCAGGCAGTCTCTTCTAAGAAAAAATCCCGTCAGCATTTTTGATACAATGAAACGCTTGTATAGTGCTGGCATGATTTGTGACAACTACCATACACATCGCAACCCGTAAAAGCCCACTGGCCCTGTGGCAGGCAGAGCACGTGGCTGCCTGTTTGCGGGCTATCCATCCCGGAATTACGGTTGAATTGGTCAAAATGACAACCCGCGGCGATCAGATTCTGGATGCCCCGTTAGCCAAAGTCGGTGGCAAGGGGTTGTTTGTCAAGGAGCTGGAGCAGGGGTTGCTGGATGGGCGGGCGGATATCGCCGTGCACTCCATGAAGGATGTGCCAGTAACCTTACCGCCTGGGCTGCACATTGGCGCCATTCTCGCGCGGGAAGACCCAAGAGACGCGTTTGTCAGCCAGGCATATTCCGGCTTGGATGATTTGCCTGATAATGCGCGTATCGGGACTTCCAGCCTCAGAAGGCAATGCCAATTGCTGCAACGTTTCCCCGGATGGCGGATTACCCCTTTGCGGGGAAATGTCGGTACCCGCATGGCAAAGCTGGAGGCAGGGGAATTCGATGGTATTATTTTGGCGGTGGCCGGCTTGAAGCGGCTTGGATGGGCGGACAAAATCACCCAAATCATCGCCCCCGAACTGAGTCTGCCGGCGATTGGCCAGGGGGCCGTCGGCATCGAGTGCCGGAAAGATGATCCCACAATCAACGAATTGATCGCCCCGCTTCACCATAATGAAACGGCCATCTGCGTCACAGCGGAACGGGCCATGAACGAGCGCCTCGAAGGGGGTTGCCAGGTGCCGATTGCGGGTTTTGCGGAAATTGACGGGGAGTGCTTGACATTGCGCGGCCGGGTCGGGAATCCTGATGGATCGGAAATGATCGCCGCCCAGGCTACGGGCGTAATCAGCCAGGCGCAATGGCTGGGTGAGTCGGTCGCCGAGACTTTGCTGGCCCGCGGCGCGGACCGGATTTTACATGCGGTTTATCATGGTTGAAGATTGGGATCTTACAGGCATCCGGGTATTGGTCACTCGGCCGGAACCTCAGGCAAGCCGTTTATGCCAGTCTATCCAGGAAAGAGGCGGGGTTGCGTACAATTGCCCCATGATTGACATTACCCCGTTACAACCCGCGTTGCCTCTTGCAGAGTGGAGAAGGTATGATTGGCTCATTTTTGTGAGTGCCAATGCGGTTCGTTTTGCCCTGGACGTCGGGATGAGGCCGATGGCGGATGTGCGGATAGCAGCGATAGGTCCGGCGACGGCGAAGGTTTTAGAAAAGGCGGGTTTTCCAGTGACGTGTCAGGCGCCCGCGCCTTATACTTCCGAGAGTTTATTGACAGTGCCCGCGTTGCGGGAAGTGGCCGGTCAAAAGCTGCTCATTGTTAAAGGACAGGGGGGGCGTGAGCTTTTACAGGAGACATTGCGTGATCGCGGGGCTGAAGTGAGTGTCGCAGAGGTTTATCGGCGTACCTGCCCGCGGCAACAGGCGGTAGAAAGATTACATCAAGTGCTATCGGAAAATATTACGGTAGTGACGGCAACCAGCGGAGAAATCCTGGCAAACCTGATCAAGGCGGCAAACGGGATGACCGGCCGGTTGCTTCAATTGCCGATTGTGGTTGTAAGTGAGCGCCTGGCCGACCTGGCCCAGTGTAAGGGCTTTACCCATATAATTATCGCGGCATCGGCATCGGATATGGCAATATTAAAGGCGATTGAGCAATGGCGAGTGGCCGCGGCAGAATCATGATTTGGCGAATAGGATAAGGAAAGACCATGGCAGATTTGCTCCACGGTGAAGAATTTGATGAAGATGAAGTAGGTTCCCGGCTGGGCCTGTGGATCACTATTGTATTGGTGCTTCTGTTACTGGGCTTGGTGGGTGCTGGTTTTTACTTATTTCAAATGCTGCGCGCCGAGCAGGCGGGACTAGGCGGTAAACTCGGCAAGGAAGGGATGCGGGTGATCGAAGTGACCAAACAGATCACCAACTTGCAAAAAGAAGTGGCCACTTTGCACACCCAAGTGGCGACCCTGGATAAAAAGTTGTCGGTACGAGATGAGCATTGGGAAAAGATGCTGGCGGAGCAAACCAAAGTCTTTGATGAAAAGCTGGAAGCGTTGAAAAAACAGCTGGAACTCAGCCACAGCAAATTGGCCAATAAAATCCAGGCGGTGCAAAACCAGTTCAACAAAACCCAAGCCGATGTTCTGATTGCCGATGCGGAATATTTGCTTGGGGTGGCCAATCAAAATCTTCGATTGGTAGGGGACGTGAAGTCTGCGTTGGCTGCATTACAAGCGGCGGACCAGTTGCTCCGGCAAAGCGGCGATCCGGCGGTATATAAAGTCCGCCAGGCATTGGCCAAGGAAATCGAGTCATTGAAGGCCGTGCAAGCCCCCGATATTGTCGGCATCTCGGCTAAGCTGGTCACTTTGCAGGACAAAGTGGAGTCACTACCATTAGCATTACCCCACATGGGCAAAGTCGCGACTTCAAAAAAGAAATCCGCCGAACAAACACATGAGACAGATAAAGGACTTCTGGAAAGCTGGAAAGAGGTGCTCACTATCCGCCGCCGGAAAACCGACCGCCCGGTGGAAGCGATCCTGACACCGGAAGAAGTGGAAGCTATCCGTCACGCTCTGATCCTGAAGTTGGAAACCACCCGGTTTGCTGCCGTGCGCGGCCAGCAGGATTTGTACAAGCACAGTCTGGAATCCGCCAAGCAGTGGGTCAAGCGTCACTTTGATACCCGCTCCCAGGCAGTCAAAGACTATTTGGCCCAACTGGATTCCTTAGCCAATGCGCCGGTTTCGCTACAACTGCCTGAAATCGGTAGATCGCTCCAACTACTGCAACATTTGCCTGCTTTGCGGCTGGAACAGACCAGTCTCTCAGGGAATTCAGCCAATCAATAAACGGGAGTTGCTGTGAAGGCTTTAAAAAAGCAAATCATCATCTGGTCGGGAGTCCTGTTGCTGGCTGTGATAGCCGCGATTATGCTGCCCCGGCTGAAGCTTCTGGATGATGCTGGCTATGTCCTCATTGGCTGGGGCCAATGGGAGCTTGAACTGACGCTGGTGACATTGATTTTAATCTTTGTCATTGGCTTTCTTCTCCTGTATTCAGGAATTAGGTTGATAAATTTGTTGTTGCAGTTGCCGGCCCAACGACGCCAGAGAAAAGAAATCGAGCGTATGGAAGCGTCCCACAGGGCCCTACTGGAAGGCTTGCAACAATCGGCCGAGGGTAATTGGGAGCAAGCGGAAAAGGTCTTGATTGAAAACGCCGCGGTAAGTGGCCAGTCTCTGGTCCACTATCTGACCGCGGCCCATGCAGCCCACCATCGCGGTGCTGCCCGGCAACGGGATGAATATCTGAAGCAAGCTTATGAAGCCGCGCCCGATGGGGAAGTCGCCATTCGGGTGACCGAAGCGGAATTTCACCTGTCCAACCAGGAGTTTGAGCGGGCGCTCCAGTGTCTGCTGCAGGTGCGCAAAATAGCGCCCAATAATGCCCGGGTATTGAGGCTTCTGCACCAAGTCTATGGAAAATTGGAGGACTGGGAAGGACTTCGCAAACTGCTGCCCGCTTTGCATAAAAATAAAGTACTGATGGAGGCGGAGGTCAAGCTGCAAGAGATAGAGGCTATAAGCGCACTGATTAAGCAAAAGAGCAAGGTTAAGGATGTTGCAGGTCTCAAGGGGTTGTGGAATGACCTGCCAGAACATGTTAAGAAAACGCCGGGTTTGCAAGCGACCTACTTTGCAGCCATGATTGAAAATGGGGCGGGACCGGAAATTGAACCTCAATTGCGAGCAGCTTTGGAAGAAAAGTGGCAGGATACGCTGGTGGTGCTGTATGGCACCATCGAAATGGAAAATGCCGCCGAACAACTGAGCCATGCCGAAGCCTGGCTGCAAAAACATCCAGACGATGCCGTTTTGCTGCGGGTTTTGGGTAAGCTGGCCTTACGGGCTGGCGATAGCGAAAAAGCCTTGGATTACCTTACCCGTTCCCTGGAACAATCACCTACGGTGGAAGCTTATCGTTTGTTGGGCGATCTGTTTATGAAAAAAGGCGAGACGGAACACGCCTGTGAATGTTACCGCCGTGGGCTGATGCTGGCCTCCAAGGCGGTGATTGAAGAGATCGAAGCCCATCCGGAGGGCGTTGGTTATAAATCAATTCCCAGTTGATCCCAGATCGAATCCACTCGCTGTTTTACTTCCGGGGACATGGTGATAGGCTTGCCCCACTCGCGGTTGGTTTCGCCGGGCCATTTATTGGTGGCGTCAAAGCCGATTTTTGAGCCCAGTCCCGCCACCGGCGAGGCAAAATCCAGATAATCAATTGGCGTGTGCTCGATGATTGTAGTATCTCTAGCCGGATCCATGCGCGTGGTCATGGCCCAGATCACATCTTTCCAGTCCCGGATGTTCACATCGTCGTCAGTGACTATCACAAACTTGGTGTACATAAACTGGCGCAGGAACGACCATAATCCCAGCATGACTCGTTTGGCGTGACCGGGATATTGTTTCTTCATGCTGATGACAGCCAGCCGGTAGGAGCAGCCTTCCGGCGGCAGATAAAAATCAACAATTTCCGGAAACTGCTTCTGCAAGATGGGCACAAAGACTTCATTCAATGCCACCCCAAGCACAGCCGGTTCATCTGGCGGACGGCCGGTGTAGGTGCTGTGATAAATGGGGTTTTGCCGTTGGGTAATACACTCGATGGTAAACACCGGGAAGGTTTCCACCTCATTGTAATAGCCGGTATGGTCGCCGAAAGGACCTTCCGGCGCGGTCTCGCCGGGATAGAGAAAGCCTTCGAGGACAATCTCCGCGCTCGCCGGAACTTGAAGGTCGGAAAGCTTGGCTTTTACCACCTCGGTCTTGCCGCCGCGCAGCAGCCCCGCAAAAGCGTATTCTGACAGCGTATCCGGCACGGGAGTCACTGCGCCCAAAATGGTCGCGGGATCGGCGCCCAGGGCGACGGCCACGGGAAAAGGTTCACCAGGCCGTGCCTGTTGCCATTCCTTGTAATCCAGCGCCCCGCCCCGGTGTGCTAGCCAGCGCATGATGACTTTGTTGGGAGCAATCACTTGCATCCGGTAGATGCCAAGATTCTGCCGTTCCTTCAGTGGTCCCCGGGTAATCACCAGGGGCCAGGTAATAAGCGGACCAGCATCTTCCGGCCAGCAGGTCTGGATGGGGTAACGCCCCAAATCCACCTCGTCTTTTTTCAGGATTTCTGTCTGGCAGGGCGCATGACGCAAGACCTTCGGCGCCATGTTGAGTACCTGCCTGAAAATCGGCAATTTTTCCCAGGCGTCTTTCATGCCTTTGGGCGGGTCCGGTTCTTTCAGGAAAGCCAATAACTTCCCAACTTCCCGCAGCGCTTCCACCGAATCGGCGCCCATGCCAAAGGCCACCCGCTTGGGAGTGCCGAATAAATTACCCAGTAATGGCATTGTCGAACCTTTGGGATTTTCAAATAGCAGTGCAGGGCCCTGCGCCTTCAAGGTGCGGTCACAGATTTCCGTGATTTCAAGATAGGGATCGACTTCCAATTGAATCCGCTTGAGCTGGCCTTGTTGCTCGAGTTGGCGCAGAAAGTCCCGCAGATCGTGATAGCGCATAGTGCCCGCTATTGTAATTGTTTTTGTGACAGCGGGACCAGACTGCCGGCAATGAAAAAGAACAACACATCCCCACTAATGGTCATGACCCTGAGTAATAAGGCGATCAAAGCGGCAGGCGCTTCGGGGGATAGGTGTTGCAAACCCAACACGATAATGCCTTCTCTGATGCCGAGTCCTGATGGCGCGCCCGGCGTCAAAAAGCCGGCCAACCAAGACAGGGCAAAAATGCTTACCAGATGAAATGCTGGAAAAGGTTGTAATGCCCTGTCATCAAAAAGGCCACATAAAGCAACGAGCAATAAACCGGCGATAATAAAAAATAGCAAATAATTCAGGTACGCTTGGAGCAATGCGCCTGCTGTTTGTCTGTTCATCAAGTGAGGCCAACGTGTTTTTGTTAAATGGCGAGCTGCAATTAAGATCAGGATTGCCAGGCAGGCGAGAACCATTAAATAATAGGCATAATTTCGATCTTGAAACAGACCGAAATTCAGGGCAGTTGGCACCGCTATTGTGGTAGACGCGGCCACCAATCCCACAAACTCATACAAAGTGGAGGCGGCTAGAATATTATGGCTGATGCCAAACTGACGGCCCATGATTTGTCGCCCTACCACATGGAAAAAATTACCTGGCAGGTATTTGCCAATCTGGCTTTGGGCGAAAACGCCTACCGGAATAGACCACTTTAAGCCATCCACGCCTAATCCTTTGAGTAAACCGTGCCAGGCTACCGCTAGAAATATGCAGGCGAAGGCGTAACCGGCACAACCTGCCGCAAGAATCCCTATCGCCAGTCCATCTGGGCGCCAGTGACGAATAGTAGGCCATTCACTGCCTAAACGAAGGGCGACAAAATACAAAGACAGCCCCATGACTGCCCAGCCCAGCCAGGTCACATTATTCTTTAGAGACATTTAACCTTCACGAACGGTAATGTTTGGAACGGCCTAGAATGATTGTCCAGGGCAAAGGGGATCGAATTTCTACAAGCTCGAATTCGCGTCCAACAAAATCCAAAAACGCCTTTTTTGACCAATGCTGGATATGGCCAGGGCTGTTGCCCCAGCTTTTGACATGAGCCCCACGCAGAAAGTTGAGAATCCGCCATAGCGGTTCCCGGGGGACAGACATCAAGGCATAGGGTTGGGCCAGCTGGGCAAGTTTGGACAGTCCTTTGTCAGGATTGTCAAGATGTTCCAAAACCTCGCAACAGACAACCAGTTCCGCGTTATGACTTTGCGGCTCCAAATCGACAATATTTTTTGCCTCAAAAGTCAACCTGGGTGAATCTAGGTTTTCACGGGCGATATTGACAATGGTGGGGGACAAGTCCGTGGCATGGATTTTGGCTTGGGTATGATCCAGCAAGATTTGGGTGATATGCCCCTCTCCACAACCAACTTCAAGAATGGTGTCAGGATTGACGGACGAGGCCAGTTCGGCCACAGCGTCGTCAAACGTTTTGAGCATGTACTGGGCCAAAGGATTTTTGGTTTCATACTTGTCCGATCCTGTGCCCACCACAATGCCATTTTCAATGAGGGGTGTCTTCCTGGCTTTCATGCAACGTCTCCCCCAGCTCGTTCCAAAATCGCAAACTCAGGCGGCTTTTCATTGGCGTGATGGGTAATCAATTCCGCCAATAGCCCAACGGAAATCAATTGGATTGACAAAATGACCAGCAAAATTCCGATAAAAAATAACGGCCGGGTGCCAATGGGCCGGACCCCGGAAAACCAAAGTACTGCCAGATAAGTTAAAATTGCCACACCCAATAGGCCAGAAGCAATACCCAGGCCGCCAAACAAATGCCCGGGCTTATGACGGTAGCGAGTGGTGGCCAGTACCGTTAACAGGTCCAAGAATCCCCGTGCGTAGCGTTCCCAGCCATATTTGGAAACCCCATGTTCACGGGGGTGATGTTTAACCGGTATTTCCGTGATTCTAAAGCCTCGGTCGTGGGCCAGTACTGGCACATAGCGGTGCAACTCGCCGTACAGCCTGAGACTTTGCAATACCTCCCGCTGGTATGCCTTGAAGCCGCAATTGAAATCATGCAATGGAACGCCACTCAGCCAGGCGGTGACTTTGTTGAACAAGCGCGAAGGCAGGGTTTTGGAAAGGGGATCTTGACGGTTTTGTTTCCAGCCCGAGACGAGATCGTAGCCTTCTTCCAGCATGGCAATAAAACGGGGGATTTCTTCCGGGTCATCCTGCAAATCCGCATCCATAGTGATAATGATATCCCCGTGGCTGGCTTGAAAACCGGTCGCCAAGGCAAAAGCCTTGCCGAAGTTTCGCCGCAACCGCAGCGCAATCACCCGGTTCGGATGGTCAACCGCCAAGGATTCCATGATTTCCCAGGTTTTATCGCTACTGCCGTCATCCACGAAAACCACCTCAAAGTTGTAGTCCGGGAGGTGGCCCATGACCGTGGTAATTTTTTGAAAAAGCGTTTCCAAGCTATCCGCCTCGTCTTTGGCGGGGATGACAAAACTGATCAGACTCATTTTTTTAATGGATTAAGGGTTGTAGCTGATGGAAAAACAGAATGGGTGTCACTTAACGGGTACCATTGTAATGGCTTGCCTGTAAGTACATAGGCAAACAACTGTTTATCTTGCGGCGCTATTCTGGCATAGCCTAGCCATCCGAAATCCCCCGGTTTATCAAGATATTGATTGACATCTGGCCTGGGGAATCCAGAAAGCGCAAGGCCACGGACAATTTTATCCTGGTTGGTGATTACAATGCAGCGCAGAGGCGTGGAGGGAATTGGTCTAGCCCAACCCTCCACCTTATAAATCAGAGGATCGAGCAATTCTATGCGATCAAAATGCCCCGCAGTAAAACCACCTTTCTGGCCAGGTGGGCTTTGTTCAGTAATGTTTAATTTTTCACCCGGTTGAGGGCAATGCTGGAAAGTGCCGTCAAATGGAATGTGACGAATTTTTTTCAATTGGGGAATCAGGTTGGCGGCTATTGCGCGTCCTGCCTCAGTTTTTAGGGTAGGGGTGACGGTTTGGGATAGCAAATCAAAATCGTATCCGCCAGTATAAATCGAAACCATGGCCAAAGTTTTTTTCTGGCTTCTAGCTAGAAAGTAACCGGTGATTTCCCCGTATGCGGGAATGCTGGCATAAGCAAATCCGGCCAATAGCAAGAAAAAGACAGGGAAACGCCAATGACGGAATAACGGAAGTGTGCGGGAAAGCAAAAGGATTATGCCAAACCAACCAAGCCAGAAAAGCGCGGGCAAGGTCATATAGCGGGAGGAAAGCGCCTGTTCGATACCAAAGCCGGCTCTTGCGAACGCGATAATGCCCATATTGGCCAAGGCATAACAAATGATCATCAACCAGATGGCCGAGGCCTGCCGCGATGCTGGTGTTTTAATTAACCGCCAAAGAGCAAAAACAAGCGTAATGAGTCCAGCGCCGGCCAATTTTTGCGCCAGCCCGGCATCATGGCTAGTAAACAGCCCGCCGGTCAAGGTCAGCAGGTAGATCAAAATGGTAAAAGGATCTCTTTGCAGATCCGGGTGTCCTTCCGGTTTATGATAAAAAAACAAAAACATTAAGGAGGCTATGAAGGCATAGGCAAGTATTTTCTTGATACTGTCCAGCGGGTGTTTGGCCAATAACGCGCCGACAATAAGCGCTGGCCATATTCCCAGCGCGGTGCTGTAAGTCAACATGCCTATCATCGCGACTAAACAACTTAAATGAACTTGCCGATTGGCGAGAAGGTAGAAAGCAATTAAAGCCAGGGCATTGGCGCCAATCCAGGCAACGCCGCTCATCCCCAGCATCCAATTATGGGCGGCGGCGGGCGTGAAGATAAGAAGGCTAATCGCCAGGGTTGCCCAGTGCTTTTCTGTGAAGGTGAGATATTTCCTAACAAAGGTCAAAAGGATTATGGCTTCCAAGGTTGCGAAGGAAAATCCCAGTAACCCTAAGGCCCGGTTGTCTCCACCAGTGAGTTTGATGTTGAGAGCATAAAAAATTTTGGGGATGATAACGATGTGTTCTGTATTATGGGCAAACCAATCCCTAAAACGCAGACTAAAAGCGCCATTTCGGAGAATGGTATTTAAATAATCCCAGTAATCGTTGTCGGGCAGTTTTCCTGCCTGGGTGATCAAGGCGAGAATATATAGCGCAGGAAGGCAACAGAGGATGACAAATGCTAATAGCGCCAACAATTCAATGTATTGTTCTCCCTGGTGCAAACAAGTGGCTGTGGCATTTTCTCTGGCTAGTATCGTCATCGGTAACGTGGCGGGTTTGACTGTAATTATTTTGAGATTAAAAGAACTAGGCAAAAAATCGCTTTTTCGGAAAAATGCAAATTAGATAGAAGTACATTTGCGCTTGGTTATAATAACTTGCCATAGTTGATGCCAAATCCATTGAAGCGGTATTGGGCGCGATGTCCAATGCGGATAAGCCGCTACAATGGTATTCTACAATCTTTTCTCCTCATGAGAGTTAAGGATTTGCTAGGATTAAGGAGGCTTTCATTCTTATGCAAACACATTTTTTGCTGGATAATAAAATATCAATAAGGATCTTGCTGACCAGTTTGTGGCTGGTCATGTTAGGGGGATGCGCCCTCAATGGGCCTAAAACTCCCGAGGCCATTGTTGCCGAACGGGCGCAAGCTCGCTGGGACGCATTGATCAAAGGGGATCTTGAAACCGCCTATCAATACCTGTCTCCCGGCTACCGCAAAGTCAAGAGCTTTGAGCGCTACAAGCGCGGAATCTTTGGCGTTGGTGTATGGCAGGCGGCAAAGGTGGATAAAGTGGTGTGTGAACAGCCGGATGTCTGCAAAGTCACGGTGCTGGTGACCACTCGCCTGGCATTGCCGCGGATTGGCACGCCCATGGAATCGACCACCCCGGTCTATGAGCGCTGGATTCGCGATGAGCAGGGTTGGTGGCATGTGCCCCGGGAATGATGAGTTGCCTTTTTGTTGCAAATTGACAACATGTGGTAAAAATACCTTATCATGCAGCGCTAGCTGTGTAATAACTAGGATAGAAATCATGGGATGCGGGAAGGGATTTGCATTTTTGTGAAAAATTTGTTGTTTTTAAATTGCATTTCCGCCAAAGTGTGCTAGGATTTGAATCTGACAGTAATAGCGATACCAATGCGATCAGTAGAAGGCTTTGGAGGGTGGCTTTATCTGGGGGCAATCGGATTTGAGGGGGGATCTCAAATTATCCGTCAGCAACACCAAGATTTAACCATTAAAGCTATCCGCCAAGGCTTTGGCCGCGGTCCGCCGCATCAGGCATGCTCCGGATCTGGCTATTGGTCGAAAAAGGGGCCGATTGTCGAAATTCGCTGAAGTTTGAAGCTTTTGTTAACTACAACGTTCGAAGAAGGAGAGTACTATGAAGTTCAAGATGTCTAAAATCGCCGCTGCTGTGGTGGCAGTCGGTGCCATTGGCAGCGCTCAAGCAGTGACAGTAAACCAGGACGGGCTGGGAGAGGTTCTACTCGTTCCCTATTATAATGTAAATAATAATTTTCAAACCAATATCCACATTGTTAACACCAAAAATGAATCCAAAATTGTCAAGGTCCGTTTCCGTGAAAGCGGCAACTCCCAGGACGTACTTGACTTCAACATCTATATGTCACCTTACGATGTGTGGACCGGCGTAGTCCGTAACGTTAATGGCAAAGCTAATTTGATCAGCACGGATAATACTTGCACCTTACCTCTAAATGATTCAGCTACGTCTGTGGGGACACTGAACAGCACTGGATGGAATATGAATACTGTCTATCCAGATGTTGAGGATTCCGATGCCCGAGAAGGTTATGTTGAGATTATTGAGGTTGGTGTCATCAAAGCTAATCAATACGCAGACACTGATGGAAATGGGACAATTGATAACACCAAGGACATGGAAATTGTAGCAGGCATTAAGCATGGCAGCGATGGCAAACCTGCCGATTGTAGTGTCATTACCTCTGCCTGGACGAATGGGGTGGGCACGAATGGAAATGCTGCTTCTAGAAATAACTGGGGAACTAGCACTGTTTCTGGTGCTACTGCCACTTATGTGGGCGACAGTGATGCTAATGCCGCATTGAGTGAGCCAACTGGAGGTCTCTATGGCCACGCGATTTATTTGAATAATGCTACGGGGGCAGCGTATGTTGCCCAGGATACAGCGCTTTCAAACTATGCCAACAAGAGTCAGCATTACCGTCCGGATGATCCTGCGTGGTTTTTACTGCCATCTTTGGCTTCCGGCGATGTTAGAACCAGTGGGGTAGTAAATGCAGGTGGTGATGCTATAGTAAACCCTGGATCAAATTGGCCTTTAGCTGTGGATGCAACTTTGAATGACGGTGATAAAAACACGCCAGCATCAGGCAATAATCCATTCCCTATGGCCCATGCTATGCAAGCAGTTTCCGTCTTAAATGATTATTTCATTGATCCTACTTATGATGGGGCTACCGATTGGGTGGTAACTTTCCCAATGCGCAAACATGGCATTTTTAATGGCCAATACACAGAAGATTGTGACGATGATGGCACAGAAGAGTCTAGTACCCAGCAAGTTACCTTTAATGCCGATAATGTCCCAACAGCTGCGGTAACGGAAAGCGATCCTTCTGATGTTTGCTTTGAGAAGAAAGATCAAGATGTTGCTATTCAAGTGCAGCCTTTTGACCGGGAGGAACAGCAACCAGCCCCAGGTGGGTTTGGTGTCTCTCCTGTCCTTGGTAGTCCCGATACTATTTTAGAGCGGGAAGTCAATATCCTGAATTTCCAGAGTACCGCATCTTCCGTGTTGGGTTCCGATAATGCTAAAACTATTAATACGGGTACTTCCTTTGTAACTGGGTGGATGAAGCTTACCTTCAATAATAAATATGAGTTTGTTGAATCCCAGTTAAGTGACGCCACAGTAGACTTTGCAGATGCTGACGGTGGCGCTGATGGGGGAACTGGATTAGTAGCTGCTGATCACACGTTTGAGGGTGTTCCAGTGATTGGTTTTGCTGCTCTCCGCGGTAAGAATCCAGTGGGTTCAAGCTTTGGGGAAACTGTCGATCACCGTTTCGAGCGTGATGTAACGGTCAACAGTGATGACTTCTAAGCTTTAGCTGATTTATTTAGCATTATTGGCAAGGCGGACTTCGGTCCGCCTTTCCTTTTGGTATTGGAAAAGGCTAGAGGAGACAAGATTGTTGATGAAAAAAGTAAAAGTTGCTGGTTTTCTGATCATGTCAGGTAGTTGGCTGTTGGCCCATGCCGCAGAGTTACAACAAGATTTGATTGGCGATGGCAAGATCAACGTGCCGCTGGCCAATTTTGAGGCCTATATTTCCCAGGCGCCGGCCAATGGGCAGTATAAATTGCTCAATGACCGTCAGCGTTTGGAAGAAGTCATTTACCATTTGTATCTCAACTGCGCCCTGGCAGAGGAAGCAAAAAAGCTGGGGTTGGATAAAGATCCTTTAATCCAGGCGGAGATTGAAAACTTCCGCGACCGGCGTTTGGCTTTGGCGCGCCTGGACGCCATCCGAAAAGAACCAGTACCCGATATGACCCAAGCCGCCCGCGATTATTACAAAGCCCACTACGATGAATTCATGCAGCCCGAGCAAGTGGATGTTTCCCATATTCTTATCCGCTGGAAGGGCAAGCGCCCCAAAGCCGAAGCCAGGAAAATGGCCGAGGCGGCACGGAAGCGGATACTGGCCGGCGAGGATTTTGCCAAAGTGGCCGACGAATTGTCAGAAGACCCTTCCGTCAAGGCCAATCATGGCCGTCTAGGTTGGGTAACCCCCGATAAGGTGGTGACTCCCTTCCGCAAGCAGGTGTTCAAACGTAAACCCGGCGAAGTGAGCGAAGTTTTTGAAACCGAGTTTGGCTTTCACGTGGCCAAGGTATGGGATAAAAAACCGCCCAAGCAACTTCCCTTCGAGCAGGTCAAAGACAAGATCATCGCCAACCTCGAGAAACAATACCGGGAGGACAAGGTTCAGCAATATCTAGAATCTTTCCGCAAACGGAAGATCGGGATAGAGAAAAAACTGCTGGATGCCTATGTGAAGGAAAAATTATCAGAATTGCGAAAAGAGTTGAACATAAAGGCGCCAGAGAAGCCTATTCAGCAGGTAGCCGAGCCCTTAACAAAACCAGTAGAATAGATTGAACCCTCGGGTTATGCTGCGTTAACCCAAGTTTTCATCCCGTTTTCACAGTCCATTGATACAAAACATCAAAGAAGGGTGGCGGTTCCGCCACGCCCTTTGGCAATTGACCTTGCGCAACTTGGCCCAGCATACCCGGGGCTCGGTGCTGGGCGTGGGTTGGCTTTTGCTGGAGCCGATGTTTCTGTTTGCGGTTTACACGGTAGTATTCGGTTACTTGATGAAGGTGCGTTTTGATACTGGTGGTGGAGTAGCGGATTTTGCCTTGTATCTGCTTTGCGGTCTAATTCCATTTGACGCCATGCAGCAGACCGCCATGCGTAGCACCGGCATTCTCATTGGTAACCGCCCGCTATTGCTGCATGCGCAATTCCCTGGCTGGTTGCTGCCGGTAGTGGAAGTTTTGACCAGCTTGGTCACCGAGTTGATGGGCTTGATAGTGTTATTGGCGGCCATCTTTATCAAAGGCTATCATTTGTCGCCGTGGTTGGCGTTACTGCCCGTGCTGATGTTGACCCGGCTGATGGTGACCGCGGGCATGGCCTGGGTCAGCAGTGTGTTGACAGTCTTTGTCCGGGACTTTAGCCAGTTGTTGCGTATGCTGTTAATGCTGGCGTTTTTCGCGACGCCGGTGATTTATCCTCTGAGTTTGATTCCCAATCAGTGGCGCTGGCTGGAAGATTTCAATCCCTTTTACTGGTTGGTGGCCGCTTACCGGGCGGTTTTCTTGCAAGGCGTGCCGCCGCCTGCCGGTTTTTGGTGGTTATTGTTGGGTAGCGGGATATTCTCTTTATTGGCTTGGATTTTTTTTAACAAGTCTCTGGAGCGGGCCAAGGATTTTCTATGATTGCCATTCGGGCCAACAACCTCGGTAAAGTGTACCGGCGCTATCCCCGCCCTATCGATAGCCTGCTGGAAATGCTGCTGCGTCGGCCCCGCCATCACCCGTTCCACGCCCTGGATGGCGTGTCTTTTGAGCTTAACTATGGAGAAACGGTGGGAGTCATTGGCGATAACGGGGCAGGCAAGAGTACCCTATTGAAAATCCTGGCCGGCTCTGTTGCCCCGACTTTTGGGGAATTGGCAATTCACGGCAGGGTCTCGGCCATTTTGGAATTGGGGGCGGGTTTCCATCCAGAATTTACCGGTCTGGAAAATATTCGTTTGGGATGTGCCCTGCTGGGGCTGGATGAAGCGGAAACTCAAACCAGAATACCTGAAATTATCGATTTTTCAGAGCTGGGGGAGTTTATTCATCAACCGGTCAAAACTTATTCTTCCGGCATGTATGTGCGCTTGGCTTTTTCCCTGGTGACCTGTATTGACCCGGATATTTTGATTGTCGATGAAGCCTTGGCGGTGGGGGATGCCCATTTTCAGAAAAAATGCATGGACCGGATGACTGAATTCCGCGAAAGGAATAAAGCATTGCTGTTTTGCTCCCACGCCCTTTATCAGGTCAAACATTTGTGCGACCGGGTCTTGTGGCTAGAAAGTGGCCGGGTCAGGCTCAGCGGGCCAGCCGAAGAGGTAGTAGATGCCTATCAAGACTATGTGCGGCAACGGGACGCCCAATACCCCGCCCCAAGCATGGCCCATCCTGCAGCAGCCCAGGTTCAGCAAGAAAAAAGAGCCTGGTTGGAGTCGATACAACTATTACATTGCCGAAAAGATGATGATGGCAGGCCAAGATATCACACAGGAGAGGTATTCCAGCTAGAAGTGTTGGCCCATGCTGGCGTGATGCCCTTGGCAGATATTCATGTGGGTATTGTGATCAAGCGCAATGACGGTGTCCAGTGTTTCGGTGCTAGTACCGAGGTGGACCAGGTTACATTGACGGATCTGGGAGAAGGCAAAGTGGGTGTGATTTTCGAAATCCCGGCATTACCTTTATTATCCGGAGAGTATCTTTTGGATGTCTGGTTGATTGATCGCACCGGCGTTCATGTTTACGATTCCCGGGAATCTTGTCTGCCTTTCCGGGTCAGGCAACCGATGAAAGCGGTGGGTATCTGCTGGATGGAACATCAATGGCAGGCAGCGGAAAGTATCAAACAAGTAATTTCCATGGGTGATTAACGTGCAGGAACAGGCATTAGTACCGTATCAAACAGCATCGCTGCCCCCAGGCCCCTGGCTCGTATTTGCCCCCCATCCAGATGATGAAACCTTTGGCATGGGTGGCACATTACTGTTGGCAAAAGAAGCCGGAATAGAAGTTTCCATTGTCGTTATGACGGACGGCGCCATGGGTGGGGAAGGGGATCCTGAGCATTTGGCCCAAACCCGTGAACAAGAAGCCCAAAAGGTTGCTTCCCGCTTGCATCTCAAGCAATTGATTTTTTGGCGCGAGCCGGATAGGGGGCTGGAAATTAACACCAGGTTGATTGCTAAGGCTCAAGCGGTCATTAAGCGGGTTCAGCCGGCAACGATTTTCTTCCCTTCCCCCATGGAATTTCACCCAGACCATAGAATGGCTGGCGCACTAGTTTGGCAAGCGGCGCAACAAATGGGGTACGTAGGCAAATGTTATGCCTATGAAATTAGCGTGCAAGGACGGGTTAATCGGCTCCACGACATCACTTCGGTGATAGAAGAAAAAAAAGCGCTCATAGACTGTTATAAGAGCCAGCTGCAGGCCAATGACTATCAAAACAAAATCATAGCTATCAACCGTGCAAGAACCTATAGCCTCCCCCCGGAGATGCATTATGCGGAAGGCTTTTATGAATTTAGTGAAATAGAAGGCGATTATGCCAAGGTGGTTCTGGATTCCCTTAGCCTGTACTGGCAAAGCGTGGCGATGTCGCCCGCTGAAAATGATGGGGCGCGGGAAATCAATCCTGATATACAGTCGTTGCTGGAGCAAGGCGCTTCGAAGATGGATGCGAATCCCCTGGTGTCGGTCATTGTCCGGACCAAGGATCGCCCCGAATTGCTCAGCGAAGCCCTCCAGTCTTTGGTTGGCCAGACTTATTCAAACCTCGAAGTGATTGTCGTCAACGATGGCGGTGTCGATGTCAGTAGTCTGTTATCTTCTTTTGAAGATAGATTGACTATCCGTTACCTTCATTTTGAACAAAATCGAGGCCGCTGCGCGGCAGGCAATGCTGGGCTGGAGGCGGCAAAAGGGGACTACTTAGCCTTTCTGGACGATGATGATTGGTTTTTGCCGGAACATTTTGAAAACTTAGTCAAAATCATTCATGCCAGGCCAGAAAAAGCGGTATATGTTTCGGTCCAGGCGGTCAGGGAACAGAATGGCCAGAGGCTGAAGGAGCATTTGTTTGAGCTGGATTACGACCCGCTCCGGTTGCAATGCGTCAATTACATACCAATTCACGCGGTTTTATTTGATCGTTCCTTGTTGGATGCGGGTTGCTGTCTGGATGAAACATTGGATCACTATGAAGATTGGGATTTTTGGCTGCAGGTTGCAGAAAAAACGGATTTTTTTCACTTCAAACGAGTGACGGCGGTTTACCGGTTGCCTCCTGACGGCGGTTTTGGGGTGAATCCCGATTCAGAAGAACAGAGAATAGCCTGGCATCAATTGCTGGAAAAGTGGCGTAGCCGTTGGTCTGTCGAAAAAGTGCGAGAGCTGACTGAACATGCGCTGCGGGGTTTGGATCTGGAAAAGGAAAAGCAATTAGATCTGAATCATATCAAGAATCTAGAAAATCAGATCGACGCCTATAAAAAGGAAAAATATTTAGATCAAAATCATATCAAGAATCTAGAAAATCAGATTGAAGCTGATAATAAAAAAATTGAATTAGCTCAAAGCCATATTGAGAATCTTGAAAGTCTAATTGATGATTACAAAAAGGAAGTTGTTTCTCTCACCCATGCTTTAGAGCAAAAGGCGGGGTTATTGAAGCTTTGCCAAAAGGAACTGGAGGCAACCAAGGTCCATTCGCGCAACCAAGAGGAAATGATTACTCACTTACGGCAAGTGATAAAAGAGAAGGAAGCACAGATTGGACAAGTTACTCAACAAGTTCAGCAGCTGCAAACAGAAACGGAGGTCAAAGTGCGTGAGCTTCAAGTCAAAGAAGCCGAGCTTGCTCGTTGGCGGCATGCCTATGAAGAAGTCATGAATTCGACCAGTTGGCGAGTCTCGGCGCCAGTTCGGATGTTTGGCCGTGCCTGGAAGCGCTTTCGCCGTTTATATCGATCACGCAACCATGAGTTCGAGATGGAAGCCGGGGATGATCTTAGGATGCTTGAAGACGGGAAATTTGTTTCCACTGGCCAAGATCCTCATATCCTGTTGCGTTCGAACCGCGGTAAAGCCCCTAGCGGTTGGGTTAGGATTAAGGGGCAGTTGTCTGGCACGGCTTTGATTTATCCGGTGCTTTATATTGATGATGGATCCGGTTTTAACGAAGATAACAAAATTTTTCTGAATCATTGTTACGATGCCCAGAATGGGCGGATCGAGGGTATTGTAAGATTGCCCGATAAAATCAACCAATTGAGGTTCGATCCTGCCAGCAGTTACGGAGAGATAACTTGCCGGGCATTGCAAATTCAGGAAATTGGTTTATTGCAGGCTGCTTGGCGGATCCTTGGCCCGCAGCTGAAAAGCGTTTTAAAACAACCGGGATCGGTTGGGGCGATTATGTCCAAGGTTTGGCGGATTTATCGCCACCAAGGGTGGTTGGGATTGAAGCTGGCCATTGTCAATAAGACTCGGTCAGAAAGTGACTATCAGCAATGGTGGCAACATTATGGGGTTTTGTTCGACTCCGACCGAAAGGCAATCCGAAACAGAATCCAGGAGATGTCTTTATTGCCCAAATTTTCCATATTAATGCCGGTATATAACCCTGATGAAATATGGTTGCGAAAGGCGTTGGATTCTGTTTGTAATCAACTCTATCCGTACTGGGAGCTATGTATTGCCGATGACGCTTCCACTTTGCCCCATGTTCGCAATATTCTGGAAGAATATGCGCAAAAAGATGATCGAATCAAGGTGAAATTCAGGGATGAAAACGGGCATATCTCCGCTGCCTCTAACAGTGCTTTAGCGCTTGCAACTGGACAATTTCTTGCATTGATGGATCAGGACGATGAATTAACGGAACACGCATTGTACATGGTGGCTGAAGAGCTGAATCGTTATCCGGATGCGGAATTGATTTATTCCGACGAGGACAAGATTGACGAGCAAGGTCAGCATCACGAGCCATACTTCAAGCCAGATTGGAATCCGTTGCTGCTTTTAGGGCAGAATTATCCATCCCATCTCTCGGTGCTGAAAACAGAACGGGTTCGCAGCTTGGGCGGTTTTCGGGAAGGACTCGAAGGTAGCCAGGATTGGGACTTGATTTTCCGGTTCACCGAAAACCTTCCTAGTGAGCGAATCAGGCATATTCCTTTTGTGCTCTATCACTGGCGCATGATTCCAGGGTCCACAGCCTTGGATGTTTCCGAAAAAAGCTATGTGCGCGAGGTTGCGGTGCAAGTGGTCAAGGAACATTTAGACCGGATTGGATTTGAACATGCCGAGGTATCCCGATGGGTAGGGGGATACTGCCGGGTACGATTTCCTTTGCCGGAGCAAAAACCACTGGTTAGCCTGATTATTCCAACCCGTAACGGTTATCACTTGTTGCACCGTTGTGTAGAAACGCTGTTAGAAAAGACGGCGTATCCGAACTATGAGCTGATAGTTGTCGATAATCAATCGGATGATCCCGAAACTGTCCAATATCTAGAGCAACTAGCAGATCGAGATAGGGTTACTGTAATTCCTTATGATGCGCCCTTTAATTTTTCTGCATTGAATAACCAGGCAGTGACCCATGCCCGTGGAGAAATTTTAGGCTTCCTCAATAATGATTTGGAAATATTGCATGCAGACTGGCTGGATGAGATGGTCAGCCATGCGGTTAGGCCCGAGACAGGCGCAGTTGGCGCCATGTTGTATTATCCCGATGACCGGATTCAACACGCCGGTGTTATTCTTGGCGTGGGCGGGATTGCAAATCACGCTTATCAAGGGATGCCGCGGGGCGTACCTGGTCAATTAGGAAGAGCGTTATTACTGCAGAATCTCTCTGCGGTGACCGCAGCTTGCCTCATCGTCCGGCGCAGTATTTTTGAAGAAGTCGGGGGTTATGATGAGGAAGCGCTGACGGTAGCATTCAACGATGTGGACTTGTGCCTCAAAATTCAACAACGAGGCTATTGGAACGTTTGGACGCCATTTGCCGAGCTTTACCATCACGAATCGGCAACTCGGGGCAGGGAGGATACGCCCGAGAAGCTGGCGCGTTTCAACCGGGAAATCAGCATCATGTTGGCGCGCTGGGGGCATGTCCTATTTGAAGACCCAGCTTACAATCCAAATTTAACCCTAAATACGACTGATTTTTCCCTTGCCTTTCCACCGCGGGTTGTGCGGCCCTGGAGCCTAGTGGATTCAGATCCGGAAAATCATCATGTTGGCAGTGCCCAAGTTGCCGCTACAGGATAAGCCAATCCTGCTTCGTCCCCTAATGCCACGGGACCAGCTCAATGCGCTCGGCCTATGGCAAGCAGCGTTTGGGAAAACCCTGGATTCCAGCGTCTGGCAATGGAAATATCAAGGCACCTTTGGAAATAAATGCATGGTCGCAGAACATGCCTCTGGCGAATTGATCGCCATGTTTGGCGGTGTTCCCTATCAGGCACATTGTCGGGGAAAGCGGCTGGAGGCTGTTCATTTATGGGACAACATGTCCCATCCGGATTACCGTGGCGTGATGGGTGGACGCCGTGGCGTTTTTGTTAAGACGGTGGATGCTTTCATTGATGCTTATTGCGGGGATAATAAGGCTGCGATGCTTTATGGTTTTCCGGGGGAAAGGCATTTTCGTCTTGGTCAACATACATTGCAATACAGCAGACTGGCCGGAGGGATGGTTTGTTTGCAAGCAGAGCTAAGAGATCTGGCTTTTACCAGCAAGAGCGGAGGCGTTGAACGACTGCTCAATGCAGATGAAAGGTTGGACCGCTTGGCGGAAGTATTCGATGGAATTTATTCGTTTTGGATAAGACGTGACCGCCGCTTTATCGAATGGCGTTATTTCCAGCACCCGCATCAATCCTATTGGGTTTACGGTTTCCCGCGGGGATGGAGCGGGGCGCTCCATGGGCTGATGGTAATGACCAGCGCTGACCAAGCCGGGGAGGGGGTAGTGGTGGACTTTCTGTTGCCGCCCAGGGAACAGGATGCGCTGGCCTTTTTGGCGGGGATGGTACGGGAATGGCTTTGGCTGGAGTGGCAGAAAGTCCGGGTATGGATGCCGTCCCGGTCTCCATATCGTAAATTTTGGGAACGGGTGGGTTTTCAGGCAATTCCAGAACCCATAGGGATTATTCCTACCGGCAGGTCTTTTTCTTCTGGTCTGGATTGGACGTGGGCGTCAAACAACTTTTTTTATACCATGGGTGATGGAGATCTTTTTTAAGGATTTGCTTGACGGTTTGCTGGTAAAGATTGTGCTGTGGGGATCGTGGGTGCAGACTAAAAATTAAATCTTGTTCCACTGCCATGTTTTTTGGGTGCCCAGTGTTGGATGCCTAAGCCGAGTATAGTACCGGCCAGGCTCAAGCTGTTGCCATACTTCGTCGGGGAGGATGATAGGGGTATTGCCTCGGGTTTGGGTTTGGATAAATGGAATAAACCAGGGGTTGTGGCTGATTTCAAAATATAATGGGCCATTGCTCTCTTTTTCTATTGTAAATTCAGGTGAGTGCTGAAATTTTCCCAATAGAGCCGGTTCCGAGGCGGGTTTAGCAATGCTGATCGAACATTGAGCCGGTACTGTCCCAAAGTGCTTTTGATAAAACTGCGCGCGGGCCTGTGCCATTAGCTGTTGTTTTTTGGAGGCAGGCGCCGGGCTCTGGTTATAGTAATGAACCATCTGCGCTTCTGGTACGCACAAGGGTTGGATTTGGTGTTGAAGTAGCCGCATGCACAGGTCGGTATCTTCATAATAAAGAAAAAACCTGTCATCGAAGACCGGCTCGGAATTATTCTCGAACCACTGTAGATCCAGTAACAAACAGGCTCCGGACAGGAAAGGCTCATAAAATGGCGTGGTTTGACGCCAGAAATGATCGTGACGAAGCTGCCAATAATGATCCAGCGTATAAGCTTCCGTAAAATGCTGGCTTGCACCGATCAGCGCGGTTGCCAGCCAAGGGTGATCGCCTGGCGCAGGGGGCATGCGGAATCGGCGGGCATTATCCCAAAAAAAACGTGGCCCACTCACTGGTGCGGAAAATTGAACTGCCGCCTCCCGTAACAGTTGGACCATACCGGGCAGAAGCAGTGCATCAGGGTTGACCAAAAGCGCCCAGCGAGTATTCACATACCGAACCGCTAAATTCACGGCTTTGGCATAGCCGGGATTATTTTTTTGGCTAATGATGCGAATTGGAAAAGCAGCGGAAAGCGAATTCTCAAAAGTGCCGCTGTTGTCCACAATAATCCATGCTTCGATGGTTATTTGCTCTGTTAAAGATTCCAGCAGGGCGGGAAGAAAAGATTCGGTATGATAGTTAACAGTAATAATTGTGATTGACATGGAATGGATGTGAATTTACAGGTTTTTTGGCCAACGGTCGATTCCCCGCCGGTTAAAGAAGTAGCGTATTCTTACGATTTCTGCCGAAAATTTAGTCAAAGTGAACTTCCGAACGGCAACTGGGTGAGTTACCACCCCGAACAATCTTGGCAATGGCCTGACTCGGACGGAAACAAATTTATTTGCATCGTTTCCGACCCGCAATTGGTAATACCAAGGCTAACTTGGGATCAGCTGTTGAACGCATTGTTACTCCAGCAAACAGCCGTGGTTGCACCCGTTTATAATATCAGTCCGAATCCAAAGCAAGTCGCCGAGCTGCCCGGTGTTTATACCACGGTGAGCACGTTTTTAGAAATAACCCAAATCGTCCACGGGCAACATCGCCCAGCCACTGATTTAACTCAGCCTTATGACCCAAGTTGCTTAATTTGCCGAGGTGATTTGTTTCCTTCCAATACAAAGTTTGAAAATCATGCCGATTTTATTTCTCGGTTACCAGAAGAAGCCTTTCTAATCCCCAATGCCTTAGTGCATAGGTTTGGAAGCTATGGAGAGGCAGACAGAAGTGATCTGGTGGCATGGATACCTCCTGCTGCTACGGACATTCTCGATATTGGTTGTGGGCGTGGATGGTTGGGGAAGCACTTGTCTGAAAAACGTCCTCATGTAGAAATAGTCGGTGTGGAAAGTAATCCCGCAATGGCCAGCCAGGCGCGAAAGTGGTATCGGGAAGTGTTTGTGACGCCGGTAGAAGATTTTACGAGTAGCCAAAAATTTGATTGTATTGTGTGTGGCGATATCCTGGAACACTTGGAAAATCCCTGGCAAGTTGTTGAACGTTTGACATACATGCTTTGGCCTTGTGGTTGCTTGGTGGCCAGCGTGCCCAACGCCGGGCATTGGTCTCTGGTGCGTGATCTGGCACAAGGAAGATTTGATTACCTTCCATATGGTCTAACGTGCATTACTCATATCCGCTGGTTTACTGAAGCCACGCTAAGGGAAATGATTGAACAGGCAGGATTGCAAATTGACAAAATTGAACATCAAGTTTCTCCTCCCACACCACAAGGGGAGAAATTTATCAAAATGATGGTGAGGGGGGAGGCAGGCAATGATAAATCACTACGTGCTCATGGCTTGATAGTGCGTGCCTTTGCTCCTGGTTACCGAATCAAATGATTTTCAGTTCATCACCACGTATTAGTTCCAATATACGTATTATCCCATTCGTGAAAGGATAGATAGTCGCTTTTCTTCTGGATAAAATACATTATTTATATGTATCTATATGTGGAATATTAATAAATATTTATTAATATAAATCTAATTTAGAAGCTAGAGATAGGAATAGATAAACTTTCTAACCATATGTAAGGTAGGATTTTGAGGAAACTCACATGTTCGATTATGTGATCATCGGGGCGGGATTTGCGGGTTCAGTGATGGCTGAAAGACTTGCAAAAGTATTGAATAAACGTGTTTTGATTGTGGAAAAACGTCAGCATATTGGGGGGAATTGTTATGATTTCTATGACCAATATGGTGTGCTTGTACATAAATATGGTCCGCACCTGTTTCATACTTCAAATAAAAAAGTGTTTGACTACCTAAGTCAGTTTACAGAGTGGATAGAATATCATCACCGGGTTTTAGTAGTAGTTGATGGCAATAAAGTGCCATTGCCATTTAACTTGAACTCCTTGCGATTGTTATTTCCTGAATCGATGGCTAGTTCTTTGGAAACCAAGTTGATCGAGCGTTATGGATTTGATGTAAAGGTTCCCATTCTTGAGTTAAAAAAAGAGAAAGATAAAGAGCTTCACTACCTTGCTGATTTTATTTACCGGAAGATATTTTCCAATTACACAGCAAAGCAGTGGGCTTGTACTCCTGAAGAGATATCCCCAGAAGTGACGGCGAGGGTGCCTGTTTTCATTTCACGGGATGATAGGTATTTTCAGGATAAGTATCAAGCAGTTCCCCGTCAGGGATATACTAAATTGTTTGAAAATATGATTTCTCATGAAAACATCAAGTTGATGTTAAATACAGATTACAAAGAAATTCTGCATTTAAACTTAGACTCCGGTAAGATGGAATTGTTTGGGCAGAACTTTAATGGGCATGTTATATATACTGGAATGGTGGATGAGTTGTTTGGCTATCGTTTTGGTGAGTTGCCTTATCGTTCACTTAAATTTGATTTTGAACATTTGAGCAAGGAATACTTTCAGGAAGTAACTACAATTAATTATCCTGAGAACTTTGATTTTACAAGAATAACTGAATTCAAACACATCACCAAGCAGGAAATTCGAAGTACGACTATTGTCAGGGAGTATCCTCAGGATTATGACCGTCTGAGTTCAAGCAAAAATATCCCCTATTATCCTGTGTTCAATGACGGGAATATGGATAAATATAAATTGTATCAAGAGTTTTCGAAAAAGTTTTCCAATATCACCTTGATTGGAAGATTAGCCGAATACAAATACTATGATATGGATGATATCGTTGCCCAAGCCCTAGAGCTATTCCAGTCTGATTTTTGCAATTAAGCATGTCTAAAATTGACTCGCACAATAATAAAAAACTCAGCATTGTTTTTTTAAATTTCAATCGTCTCCATGAAACTCGGCAAACAGTCGATCAGTTGCTTCAATTATGCGGCCGAAGAACCGATATTGAAATTATTGCAGTGGATAATGGCTCTAATGATGGTACCGCGGAATTTCTCGCTTCCCAGGAAAACATTCAGGCTATCCTGCTGGATGAGAATTACGGGATCGCCGGTTACAATGCGGGCTTTAGGCAGGCGAAGGGCGATTATATTTTAGTGCTCGACGATGATTCATGTCCGAAGGATGCTTCCACACTCAATCAAATTATTGATGTTTTCGATCAACAGCCAGCAATAGGGGTTATCGCTTGTCATATCGAGACTCCCATGGGGGAGGCGCAATGGAGTTGGCATCTTCCCCCACAGCCTGTGGCTGGATCTTCGCCTTTTTTTATTGGATGCGGTTTTGCGATTCGGCGCAATCTGTTTCAGGAGATTGGTTGGTATCCTGAAGAATTCTTTCTGTACCAAAATGAAGTCGAAGTGGCTTATCAAGTCAGGCAAAGACATTTTCAGATATTTTATCTGCCCGATTGCCGGGTTGTTCACCGGGGAATGCCATGTCAAAGGCCTGGTTGGCGGCGTATTTATTTTCCTACTCGTAATACTATATGGTTAATAAAACGTTACTATCCCCAACCTAAATCGACTTATATGATCATTTCACGGATGATGATAGGTTTGATTCGTTCGTTACAGTTTGGAGAATTTATAACCTATTTGCGTGCAGTTTTTGACGCTTACAAGCAACCTGTAAAGAAACAACAGCTTTCACCTGAAATTCTTAAGGAAACAAGTGTTTTCTTTAGGCAGAACAGTATTTTTCATCATCTTTTTAAACGTGCCTAAGCAAGTTAATTTAATGAAAAACTATCCCAAGGTTTTAGTCATTATTGTGACATGGAACAAAAAGGATTATGTCATTAACCTATTGGATTCTTTGTTAGATATGGATTATCCCAAAGAGGCCATGGAAATTCTGGTGGTAGATAATGCCAGTACCGATGGGACGGCAGAAGCAATCAAAGCCCGTAAAGATAATATCAATATAATATGCAATCGTGAAAATCTTGGAGGTACCGGAGGCTTCAATACTGGGCTGTCATGGGCTTTTTCACAGCCCGCTGAAAAATATGACTATTTATGGCTACTGGATAATGATGTACTGGTCCACAAACACGCTCTTTCGGCGCTTGTGCAAATTTTATCCAAACACTCTGATGTCGCTGTGGCAGGATCCACCATGATGCAACTCGATTATCCTTGGAAAATCAATGAGATGGGTGCCGGCGTGGATCTTGAGCATGGACGACTCAAACTTAATCGTCATTTCCAGGAAATTGACTCCTGGAAGAATATTCCGGTTGAGAGATTGCGCTCTCAAGATATCGATATAAGTTTGCAATTGGATAATTGCCCAAAATGGATGAAGGTGGATTATGTGGCGGCGGCATCATTGCTAATCCGCTCACACGTTGCCAGAAAAGCAGGGCTTTGGGAGGATTATTTCCTTCATTTTGATGATGTGGAGTGGTGTTTGCGTATTGCAAAGATGGGGGAAAAGGTTGTTGTTTCCGCGCAATCCATAATTTGGCATCTTTCCGCATTTTCCAAAGTGCCCTCATGGGTGTTGTATTACGATAACCGCAATGTGCTTTATCTCTTGGAAAAGCACGGTACTCCCGGATCTATCTCGAAAACCAGGCGCTGGATCCAAATGAAATCATTATATTATGCCGTTCTCGGTAAATTCGATCTATCCAAACTGCATATAGAGGCTTTACGTGATTATCGGCTAAGGGTGATGGGGAAAAAGAATATTCAATTGGATGAAGGCTATGGCAAACTCAACGAAATAGAAAAGACATTATCTGACCCGAGTATCAAGCAAGTTTTAATTCCCTGGACGCTGGAAGATTCAGCACCTGCGCTTCTCCAAGCGTTTCGTCGAGTGGCTAATAATAAATCCGCCCCAAATATTGATGTTTTGCTTTCTCCTTATCTACAAACAGCTCCTCGGTTGGCTGAGCTAGCGACTGCGGATCCTATGGTTTTACCTAAGAATAGGGTACTGCGGTTGATCAAGTATTTTCTGTTACGTGGCCGTTACGACCTGGTTTTGCAATCCGATTATCAACCTGTTCCCGCATTGTCATGGGTGGGCGGAAAGGTCTTGTTTACAAATAATGAGTACTTCAGCATACGAGACCGCCCGCGAATTTCCCAAGTGTTTAAAACGCTGTGGGAAGCGATTAGGAGCTGATATCTTCTTCAATGGCCAGTTCATAATGGCGACTGTGCTGGGAAAGATTAGGGTTGTATGCGGGATCCCCTTTGTTCAGCCATTCCTGCCAGTGGTTTCTGAATACGGGCTGTTCATTTTCCATGAAAATTTCCGGTAAAGGTTCGGCGAGCAATTTAAAGACAGCGTTGGGTTCGTACACGATGCGCCAACCGAGCGCCAAACCTCTGAGAGCAAAATCCAGGAGCCCGTGGGCGCCTCGAAAAACCGGATTAAAGCCTCCAAGCTGCTCCCATAGCTCGCGATGGATCATCACGCAATAAGGATTAGGCGTGCTGATATTACGTACAATCGCGGTAACCGCCATATATCCCGGTTCCTCGGAAGAAAATCCTTGATAAGGCCAAAGCAGCTTGCCCTCTTTGGTTAAAATGCCGCCGGCATAATGTAACTGTCCTGATTTTCCTAATACTTTACCTGAGGCCATGCCTATATTTTTTAGGGTAAGCCAGCTAGCCAGCTGCTGTTCGGCTTGAGCATCGATGGGTTGGCAGGCTTGATGGCGAATCAGAATATAGGATTGGCTTTGCTCGATCAGTAGACGATTCTGTACTATTTCCGTATATTTTTCAGGCGTGATGTCTGTCGGCAATATGACCTTAGTGATTTTTTCCTGATCAGGTAAAGGTAATTGCACCCGGTAGTTACCACGCCAAAGTGTTTTAATCTCGCTGACAGTACCTGAAATCTTCCGCCTTGAAAGGGCGTCTTCTAAAGCTCTGATCCCGGCGTTAAAAGCATAGGATTTGGCGTTGTCATTCAGGGCTACGGAGTTCGAATGTTGGCGCCAATGATATAGAACTTTCGGGATGTGCTCGATTTTGTCAGTATATTCCATGCATCGGAGTATCAAATCGTAATCCTGTGAGCCATCATATTCGGATCTCAGTCCTCCTACTTGCTGAATTAAACTCTTACGATATGCCATCAAGTGAAAGAGATAATTTCCTGAGAACAAGTTTTCCGGAGACCAGCCAGGTTTCATCAGATGCATGAATCTTTTATTCTCTGGAGACAACATGTCTCGATCAGAATAAACAATATCGGTTGCTGGATGTTGACTTAGAAACTCAATGAGATTTTGAATTGCATCCAGTGCCAAGCGGTCATCATGGTCCAAGAAAACAATAAAATCCCCTTGCGCAAGATTGATTCCCAGATTGGTCGCAGCAGAAATTCCTTGAGGACAACTTCTATTAATCTCAAGCAATCGAATTCTAGGATCGCGGCAATAAGGAGAAGCTAAAACCGAGCGCGTTTCGCGATTCTGTGAGGCATCGTCAATCAGAAGCCATTCCCAATAGGGGGAGGTCTGCATTCTGACCGACAAAATACATTCTTTCAATACTTCGGGATCGGTATTGTAGACAGGGGTTACGATAGAAATTTTAGGTCCGGGCGGGGTTGCTAGACGCCGCAAGGATTGCCATTGTTGGCAGGTTTGGATGGTGTGGCGATCAATCCAGCGTTGATAGTCAGGCCATTCGCTTTGGGACCATTTTACTAACAGGGCATCATTAGGGGTAATGGGGGGATAATAGCGCAACCAGTGCCAGCGTTTGGCGACAAAAGGGGATTTAAAGGCAAGATAAAAGAGATAGCGAGCTGCCCGGGGAATGAGAGAAGATTGGATCATCAATAAGCCAAATGCCCCATTATCGGGCTAGGATGTGGTAAGAAATTAATTAGATGGGGCCAAATTCCAGCTATTATCGTAAATATTGTTGAACGCTTGGCTCGCACTTTCTAGCGGTGCTACTCGGTATAGCCTCACTATGTTGTCATAGATGTCATTATAGGCTGCATCCCTATCCAATAAAATGCCGGCACGGTGAGCGCCATAGATTATGTTGCCGGCAATCACGTTTTCTAGTGAGGGGGAAAAATTCAAAGAATGTTGGGGATTTTTCGCCACTTGCGGCTCCGCATTGGCCGAACCTAATAGCACCCCAAAAAACTGGAATCGGTCATTGTGCCCTTTATTATTGTCGATAATCGAGTTAAATAAAATGTAATTGCGATGGCTACTCCGAACAGACTTGACGCCATCACCGGCATTGTTCTTGATGATGTTGCTCATGATCAAATTATAAACCGCGTTATCCAGCGAAATGCCCGGAAGTTTGGCGACAGCAGAGCCATCTGGTAGGCGCCCGAATCCTGACACTAGATCAATTTGCAAGTCTTCGTCTGTTTGTCTGGCTCGATTACCATTGCCACTAACTTTGTTATCAATGACTAAATTTAAGGCGCTGCCAAAGTCCAAGCACATGCCTTCTTTGTCATTCATGACAATCGTGTTGTCCTCAATCAGATTGCCATTGGCGCCGTCTAAATAGATTCCTTGGGCCCTGTTATGGTGTAAGTTATTTTGGGTGATCAAAATCTGATGAGGAACATTGGCTGGTGGCCAAATGGGTTGAGCTAGGGCGGCATTGTTGGTAAAAGCTTCCGGTGGGCTCCCTTTGGGAGCGGTGCTATCGGTAAGCAAAATTGCGGCACTGCCGTTATTGGCAGCCATTCCATTGGTGATCTCATTGTTTGAGATTCGAAGATAAGTAACATCTCCTTGCACTAGAAGTCCGGTATTTTGAGGGGTATCGATAGTAGATTGATCGATTCCGATAAACCGGCTTTTTGAAAAGACTGTAATTCCCCAGGTCGGTTGAGTTAAAGTCAAATGAGTTAAAATTATCTTCTTGGCGCCTTTGATAGAGATGGGCCAGAATACATTATCAAACTCGAAGCCGCGCAACCCAGAAAAGATTGTGTCCTTATCCAACACAATAGCCGGCGCTTGTAATCTGCCTTTCACCGTTACCCCGGTCCCGTCAAGGAATATAGAGCTTGATACGGCTAATGTGGTGTCGGCGACAATTTCCGGCGAAGCAAATTTGATCACTATGCCAATGTCTGTTCCCTGATGTGTAGCCAAGAATTGATTCAATTCAGAGAAAGACGAACCGGTAAAGGTTAGAATGTTTGAGGTTTCTGGCCATTTAGGAATATTGTCCTCAAGGGTAGTTGTTAATTTAGTGCGAAATTCACGAAGATTGACAACCTCTCCCAAGACAGGAAGTTTACTTGTGCGTTTTAATGCCAATGAATGCTGGATAATATTATAGGCAGCATCGGTTTCAGGAACACGCTGAACAGGAGGCAGCTGATAGTGTTTCAGCAGGTTTTCACAGAAGGCAGTATGGTTAAAGGAAAAAGCCGCCAGAAACATAAGAAATGAAAATTTAAAAGATAAAGGGCGCATAACCAGGCTGTTAATTGAAATAATTAAATAATAATATTAGAGATATGCTTTAAATAGAATGTATGATGGAGGCGCAGGATAATTCATCCTTAAATTATTCAGCAATTTATTAGCGTTCATATATGTGGCGAATATATCTTGTAAACACTGTCGCTAAAGATTGTTGCTGAAAACCTTCTTTTGTATCGGAGAAATCCGATGAGACGGCAATGTCAGGTACCGAGACATGGAAGAAATTAGCGTCTATTCTTCCACTGGCATCAAACCATATTTTCACGAATACTTCGGGATTGTTTTCGCTTCCCCATGATACGTCGTTGGGTGAGGCATAAAAATAACCCCATACCACTTCATCGCCGCGTTGTGTGGAGTCATAGCCTCCTTCTATCCAAATGGCGTCAATGGGCCCAATGTCCTCCGTGTTTATTGTCGCACCAATGTCCAGATTATGGAGAATTGTTTGACGAATTGGCTTGCTTGACACTTCGCCGCCTATCCCATTGGATGCTGAATTTGACACGACTTCAGAACCGGATTGGCCGTTTTGAAAATAATGGCGAACATATCGCCGCTCCATTGTAGTGGTGCCTGATTGGTCGTATTGGCCATCAAAAACATAGTCTGTGTATACCTGAATATCAGGTACCGATACATGAAAGTAATTCACATCGACCCTGCCACTCACATCAAACCAGATTTTGACGAAAAGCTCGGGATTCTGCTTGCTTCCCCACGAAACATCGTCTGGGTTCGCATAAAAATATCCCCAGATAACCCGGTCACCTCTATTGGTTAACGCTTCCCCGCCTTTATGCCAAACGCCTTCAATGGGTCCTTTTTCTTCAGTTTGGATAACAGAGCGTAACCATAAATCGTCAGTGACCATGTACCCCGTTGTTAAAGGGATTTCTTCGCCTTGATAAAATTTAATAGCATGGCTTGTATTAAATTGTGGCAGTGCTATTTTTGCTACGCCATTACCATCTGGTGTGACTTCGAGCTTTTGAATTGGAAAGTTTTGATTTGGGTCGTAGGTGTTCCAGAATTCCACAAAATATTTGTGACGTGGCGATAAATTTTTTATCTTTAAAGTGGCCCCTGAAATTTTTCCATAGATGGCTTTTCGTTGATCTTTTAGTAAAAAAATAATTCCTTGTTTCGCATTACCGGATCCAATTTTGATTAAAGGGATATCCGTTCCGATAATTTCCAATTCATTACTAAGGTTTTGGGGGGTAAAATTAGCAAAATTGAGATCACTGGCGACAAAATTACTGAGAGCTTTTTGATACGCTCTCATTTTTGTTGTCAACTTATGATCTTTTAGCATTTCGCCTGGCCATCTTAGTCCGGTTCCCGCGTCGCCACCTGCTAAGTGCGCCCAAATCATGTTGTGGAAATATTGTTCGTCATCTGCTTGAGAGAAATAAGCATCGTAGGCCTTTGTGTAAAAAACGATAGGACCACTTTCTGTATCCATGTAGGGTTTGGTGTCAAAAGCATTAGCTTGGTAATATTGAAGACCTTGGTTGACCCTGACTGCGGGCGCTACGGTGTTATCAAGATCTGCAACTTGATAGACAAACTCCGAGGTCGCGGTATTGTCGGGATGATTTAAGTTAGGATCTCGGATGTCGTGGTAATACATATGGGTAGAATTAAAATCCATAAGATCATTGTTTAGTACAACCGCCGTATCCGCTCCGGGCTTCGAGCTCAAATCTGCTTCAGGGATGTGGTTGGTGAACTTAGGATCCCAACGCACGGAAGAAACATAAATTAGGTGATTGGGATCTATAGAACGATAATAAGTTGCCAGTTCGTTGAGGGTATTTTCTCGTATATCGAATGCAGCGCGATTCCATCCGAACTTTGGGTCATCGCTATCAAATTCATTGATTAATTCAATCGCCAAAATATTTTTTTTATCACAAATTGTTTCGCATAATTTTTTCAAAATCCTTTTTAGATACACCCGGTTTTCGGGCAGAAATAAGTCGTCTGGAGACTCCATGGGGCCGCCCATTGTGGTACTAAAAGGCACTTTATTCCACTTGACTTGGTAATGGAAAGTATCAAAAGGAGTCAAAATCAAATTGATACCGACTTTTTCGGCTTCATCGGCCAAAGTCCGGATGAAATTCAAAGTATCTTGGTTGAATTTGATGTGATCAGGCCCTTGAGACACATCGGTAAAAAGGCGCACGGGATAGTCGAGATCATAAGATTCTGCAATTAGCCGAATTGTATTGACGCCGTTATCAGCTAAAGTTTGCAAATAGTTTTGCCCCGTTTGGATGCCTTCTTCAGAATAGAAATTTCTGAATCTACCTAGCATCTGATCCCACATGGAGCCATTGTAGAATGTCCTGATTTTAGGCCAGGGAATGCCTTGATTGTCACCAATGACAACAAACGCCTCTTTGTTTTCAAAGCAAAAATAGCGTTTTCCCGGACAGAGCGTTATAAAACCTTTGTCATTAGGGTCTTGAGGCAGGGTGGTGAATTGAGCTGTAACCAGCGCCGAAGCATTGCCTTTCTCATCTATCGCTTTAATGCCTAGGTAATAATGACTGGAAGGAGCAAGGCCAATGATTTGGATTTTTTCTGCAAGACCTGCTTTCTTGGGGCGTTGGTTGACTGGATAGGATCTAGCTAAAGCCCAGGTTTCATTCGTAATAGGCTGATTGGAATAGCGGATTTCATAGTGATGTGCATAACCTTGCAGAGCATTATCGCCACTAGCAATAAAGTTTATCCATGCGCTTCTCCCGTGAATATTAGTAATAGATAGGTCCCTGATTGCGGCAGGAGCCGTCTTATCAGAAGAACCGGAGAATGCGAATTCAGCCCAAAATTCGGGTCTGCTTTCTTCTCCCGCCAGTGGGGTGATTTCATCATATACCCGCTTCCATTCCTTGTAATAAGCAGGATCTAGGGCACCGCCGGTATCATCTTCTATATTTGTGATATTGATGCCGATGGCATCGCCATCGGAAGGCACAGGTGGTGTCGTTGAGCCATATAGATTTTTCCAACTGATCGCCGCTTCAACAATAAAATCATCATCGCTGTTCGAGTAATGGGTATTTTGGAAAGTGTTGTCATTCAAAGTGCCGCTAAGAGTAACGGACTGTAAAATCTCATCAATTTTTTGTGCCCCTATGGTGGAACCACTGCCATCTCCTTGGTCGAATCTTGCCGCCGTGCCGTTTGCATTGATAGCAAATATCCGGTCTGATGGTTGGATTAATTTGTCGCGGCTAAGATCCAGGTCGAACTCCCATTTGACCGCATCATCGTCAAATGTGCTTATCCAGGGTTTGGCTGGATCGAAATTATCGACCCATAGCTCAAAGTCTCTGACTTCAGCGGCTATATAAAGATATTCCGAGTCCCACATGAGATGGTATTTTATTTGTGCATCTTCCCCAAAGAATTTATAGATAACGCGGGTGCCCAGAGGATTCCATTCGCCTGTATCAATCTTTCCATCAATCACCGGTTTGCCTTCTGGGATGAAACCACCAAAAAACTTATATTCGGTAGCTAAGGATGGGTTTGCCCAATATCCCGCAAACAAGATCAATGAAGTAATAATCGCTTGAAATTTAAACATTTTTTAGTGTGATAGTGGGAAGTGCTTTCTAATTAAGTGTTGTAGAGGGTTAGCACTCTGTCAAATCAGGAACGGCAAATTTATAGTGGCAAAGATAGTGAATGAATCTCAACGGTTGGCAGTTTCCATTGTGGTCCACAATTCTTCCCTGCGTGATTTGGATCGCTCACTGGAAGCGCTGGGGATTGCGGTTAAGGAGGCTCAAAGGGAAAACTGTCTAAACGATGTGCGGATTACGATGATAGACAATGCTTCTGATCAAGAATATTTGAAAGAATTAAAAGCATTGTTGCAGCATTGTCAAAATACCGGGGGAGTGGTTGTGGAATTGATTCAGTGCGCTGGAAATCTTGGATATGGCCAAGGCCATAATGTGGCAGGCAATAACAACGAGGACTTCCGGTTAATACTCAATCCTGATGTCTTCCTTGCCCGGGACTCCCTGAGCCAAGCCCTGAATTTTGTGAAGGAAAATCCGGAAGTAGGCGTTGTCGTGCCTCGGGTACTGGATTCAGATGGCGATGTGGATTATTTGTGCAAGCGCTATCCCTCCATTTTGGACTTGGCGCTGCGGGGGTTTGCGCCGGTTTGGTTGCAAAAAATGTTCACAAAACGCCTCCATCGTTATGAGATGCGTGACATCGATTGGACTAAACCCCATTGCCAGGTGGAGCTGGCCAGTGGTTGTTGTCTGCTGATGCGGGGGGAGGTTTGGCTGGCGTTGGGGGGGTTTTCCCCGGATTATTTCATGTATTTTGAGGATTTTGATTTATCCATGCGGGCCAAGGAGATTACTACCATTGCCTATGTGCCAGAATTTGAGGTGACTCACCTTGGCGGGAATGCGGCGCGGAAGGGATGGCGGCATATTCTATGGTTTATTAAGTCGGCGTGGGTATTTTTTAATAAGTATGGTTGGCGGTTTTGGTGAGGGACTGCGATGCACTGTGCTGTGCAGTCATCGCTCCAAGAGGAAGACCAGCAGCGCCGTCAATAAACCAATCAAGGTGGTTTTGATTCCCATCCAGATGCCCCAGGCGCCAGATATTTGGCCAAGAAAAACGCCGAGTAAAAACAAGATAACAAAAGCCAAGGTAATGGACAGCAGTAACGGGTTGATGGGCAATTGCAGGCCCAGTTGAACCCACCAAAGGGGAGCGATGAGGATGATGGAAATTAAAAAAGGGGACAGGCCGTTGACTGCGGCCACAAAGATCGGGATATATTTTGATGCCAGCGCGTGGTCGGAGTCGCTGAGATCGGCCACCAATGCCTGTTCGAGTTCCCTCAATTCCTTCTTTCTTTCCGCGGCTTCGCTGATATAGGCGCTGCTCATGCCGCTTACACCCAGCGCAACTGCGGCACCAAGACAAGCGCTGATGACGACTGGCAGTTGAGCTTCGTCGCTCATGTAAAAACCGATCATGATGCCAAGAATGGTCAAAGCGCCATCAAAGCCGTTGGTGACGAAATATCTGCGCCCAATGGCCCAGGCATGAGTAATTCGGAGCAAAAAGCGTAGGCGCGAAAAGAGCCTCATGCGTCAGCCGATTTTTCATCAGGCAGGTCATGGATCTCTACTTCGTCAATACTGTGGACCGATCCTCCCATGCTGGCGATAGTTTCGATAAGCTGCTCATAGTGAAGATCTATTCCCTCGATTTCCAGCACCGTACTTTCAGTTTTTTCATCCATTTCCTCCAGCATCAGTTTGCCGCGATACACGCCTTCGACAGCAAGCAGGCGTTGGACGAACTCAAAGGCATTGGGTTGGTGGGGTTTGAGGACATCCAGAACTAATTTTATTTTGGCCATCTTTCCCGTTTTTGGTTGTGTGTCCCAGCGAGTATGCTCAATCCCCTTAGTGCTTTCAAGCATACCGTCTTAAACAACCGTAAGGCGACAATGTAAGACTGCTGTATAATAGGCAATCAATCAATGATCATAGCAGCAATTCATGGAAGCATTTAAAGGTACTACTATTCTTTCTGTGCGCCGGGCTGGTAAAGTCGTCATTGGCGGTGATGGCCAGGTTTCCCTGGGCAATACCGTGATGAAGGGCAATGCCCGTAAAATCCGCCGTCTCTATCATGACCGTGTTTTGGCGGGGTTTGCCGGTGCCACGGCCGACGCCTTCACCCTGTTCGAACACTTCGAAGGCAAGCTCGAGAAACACCGGGGCAACCTGGTTCGGGCGGCGGTGGAGATGGCCAAGGACTGGCGCACGGACCGGATGCTGCGGCGGCTGGAGGCGCTGCTGGCCATTGCCGATGCCAAGGCCTCACTGATCATTTCCGGCACCGGTGACGTGATCGAGCCGGAGCAGGACTTGATCGCCATCGGTTCCGGCGGTTTTTATGCCCAATCCGCGGCCCGGGCCCTGCTGGAGAATACCGAACTGAGCGCGCGCGAGATTGTGGAAAAATCGCTCAATATCGCTGCAGACATCTGTATCTACACCAATCACAACCTGACCCTGGAAGAACTGGAGTCGGAAACATCATGACCATGACCCCCCGTGAAATCGTCCACGAACTGGACAAACACATTATCGGCCAAGCCGAAGCCAAGCGCGCCGTGGCCATTGCCTTGCGCAACCGTTGGCGCCGCAGCCAGGTATCGCCGGAGTTACGCGAAGAAATCACCCCCAAAAATATCCTCATGATCGGCCCTACCGGCGTGGGCAAGACGGAAATCGCCCGCCGTCTGGCGCGCCTGGCCCATGCACCTTTCATTAAAGTAGAAGCCACCAAGTTTACCGAAGTCGGCTACGTGGGCCGGGATGTGGAATCCATCATCCGCGACCTGGTGGAAGTGGCGGTGAAAATGACCCGCGAGGTGGAAATGGAAAAAGTCCGCGCCCGCGCCGAAAAGGCAGCGGAAGAGCGGGTTTTGGATGTGCTGGTGCCACCGCCCAGCAGTTGGTCGGAACAGGCAGCGGAGGAAAAAGATTCCGCCGCCCGCCAGCGGTTCCGGGAAAAACTGCGCGCCGGGCAACTGGATGATATGGAAATCGAGATCGAAGTCCAGGCCACCCCCATCGGCGTGGAAATCATGGCCCCGCCGGGCATGGAGGAAATGACCAGCCAGCTCCAAAGCATGTTCCAGAATCTGGCGCCCGGCCGCACCAAGAAGCGCAAGCTGCGGATCAAGGATGCGCTCGAAGTGCTGAGGGAAGAGGAAGCCGCCAAGATGATCAATGAAGAAGATATCAAACTGCGGGCGGTGGAATCGGTGGAGCAGCACGGTATCGTTTTCCTCGATGAAATTGACAAAATTTGCCGCCGCACCGACATGAGCAGTTCCGGCGCCGACGTTTCCCGGGAAGGAGTGCAGCGCGATCTGCTGCCGTTGGTGGAAGGCAGCACCGTCGGTACCAAATATGGCATGATCCGCACCGATCATATTTTGTTCATCGCCTCCGGCGCGTTTCATCTGGCCAAGCCATCGGACTTGATTCCCGAGTTGCAAGGCCGTTTCCCCATCCGGGTGGAATTGGATGCGCTGTCGGTGGAAGATTTCATCCGCATTCTCACCGAACCCGATGCGTCATTGACCGAACAATACAAGGCGCTACTCAAGACCGAAGGTGTGGAACTGGAATTTACCAATGATGGCCTGGCCCGGATTGCGGAAATCGCCTGGCAGGTGAATGAAACCACGGAAAATATCGGCGCCCGCCGTTTGCATACGGTGCTGGAAAGGTTGCTGGAGGACGTGGCTTTTGAAGCATCCGACATGGCGGGGCAAACGGTTCGCATCGATGCCGCTTATGTGGACGCCCATTTGGGTGAATTGGCGCAGGATGAAGATTTGAGCCGGTATATTTTGTAAAGCGTATTGATGCCAACGCCGACGGAAATCAAACTCCACCGCCAATCCAGAGTGCTGGAAGTGAGCTTCGACGATGGCGCCCGGTTCCAATTGCCTTGTGACTATTTGAGAATCCATTCGCCAGCCGCGGGTGAAGATAATGTCACTGGCAAACAAGGCGTGACCATCAATCACATCGAGCCGGTAGGCAACTACGCGGTCAAATTATCTTTCAGCGACGGCCATGACACCGGTTTTTATACCTGGGAATGGTTGTACAAGCTGGGGCTGCGCTGGCGGGAGCAGGCTGACAAACCGGTCAATGCCGGAGGGGAAAATCACAATGACTGACAACAACCGCGACTCAACCACCCATTTCGGCTTCCGCCAGGTGCCAGTGCGGGAAAAGGCCAGGCTCGTGCGAAACGTGTTCGACTCGGTGGCCGACCAGTACGACCTGATGAACGATATGATGTCATTCGGCATCCACCGGTTGTGGAAGCGTTTGACGATTCATTTAAGCAATGTCAAATACGGCGAGCGAGTGCTGGATCTGGCGGGCGGCACCGGGGATTTGACTCGCTTGTTTCATCCCAGGGTCGGGGACAAAGGAGAGGTGGTGTTGGCTGATATCAATGCCGCGATGCTCCGGCGGGGCCGGGACCGGCTGGTGGACGAGGGGCGGGTCAAGGGAATTCGTTATGCGCAGGTGGACGCCCAGTACCTGCCTTTCGAAGATGAAAGCTTTGATTGCATCACCATCGCCTTTGGCCTGCGCAATGTCACCGACAAAGACAAGGCCCTGCGATCCATGTTCCGGGTGCTCAAACCCGGTGGTCGCCTGCTGGTGCTGGAATTTTCCAAGCCTGTCAATGAGCTGTTCAGCAAGTTCTATGACCTGTATTCCTTCAAGATGCTGCCGCTGATGGGGAAATTGATTGCCGGAGACCCCGACAGTTACCGTTATCTGGCCGAATCCATCCGCATGCATCCGGACCAGGACAAACTCAAGGGCATGATGGTGGCGGCGGGTTTCGAGCGGGTGGAATATTTCAATCTCACCCAAGGGGTGGTCGCCATTCACCGGGGTTACAAACTGTAAATGCTGGCACAGGCACTGTTATCCGACGCCTTCGAAGTTGCCATCGCCCAATTGCTGGCGTTGGACCACGATCGGGAACGCTGGTTGTCGCCGTTGGCGGGCAAGGTCATTGGGGTGCGGCTTGAACCGCCAGGGATAGAGTTTTTCTTCAGTCCCACCACGGAGACGGTTTTGATTCTGGAAACTTCGGAAAGGATGCCGGATACCCGTTTGATTGGTCCTCCCCTGGCGTTTTTGCGCATGGTGGCCAGTGATCATCCCAAGTCCGAACTGTTTGACGGCGGCATTCGTATCGAAGGGGATATCGATGTCGCCCGTCAATTACAAAATTTGCTCCACCATTTGGATTTCGATTGGGAGGGGTGGTTGGCGCAATTTACGGGAGAAACGGCGGCCAGGCAGGCGGGGGACTGGATGCGAGCGTTTTCCCGCTGGCATCGGTATGCCTGGCGTGCCTTTCAGGATAATTTGAGTGAGTTCCTGCAGGAAGAAACCCGTGCCTTGCCCGCCCCACTGGAAGCGGAAGATCTGTATCGCCGGATTGGCCATCTGCGCGATGACGTGGACCGATTGGAAGCCCGGTTGAAACGCCTGAATCAAGCCTTGGATCCAATCCAATAAATGTCCCCGAATGGCTTATCCTAATTCCTTGAAAGCTTGGACGCGGCGGGCTAGTTTGAGCGCAACACGTAAATCAATGCCATTCCTCCACCGCCGCATTCGTTTATTATTTCACTTTATGCCGAAAAGGCGTTCCAGCCTTCCATCTGCGGGTGTTGGCGGCCTGGATGGCCGCCATCAAGCCCCCAAGGATGGGTTTACGGCGTCCCACAGATGGAAGGCTGGAACGCCTAACCTAGTTAATCGATATATACCGTCAGATCTGTTCCTGCCTGTCCATTTGATTAGCACCCTGGAGCACTTGAATGTTTTCCCTTAAGCTCCTTTGGCGTTTGCTGCGCATCCAGCAGATTTTCCTGCGCCACGGGCTGGATGAATTGGTGTTGGCGATTCCGCTGTTTCGCCCCTTGCGTTTTCTGCGTTGGTTCTCTCCCAACATTTGGCTGGCCCGCCACAATGCGTCCCGGGGGCAGAGAATCCGGGAAGCGCTTGAGGATTTGGGGCCTATCTATGTCAAATTCGGTCAGGCGGTGTCCACCCGCCGAGATCTCCTTCCCGACGATATTGCCGATGAATTGGCGAAGCTCCAGGACCGCGTGCCCCCGTTTTCAGGGTCTGAGGCGCGAAAAATCGTCGAATCCGAACTTGGGCAACCAATAGATCAGATTTTTGCGGCGTTTGATGAAACCCCGCTGGCTTCCGCTTCCATCGCCCAGGTTCATCCCGCCAGACTAAAAGATGGCAGCGAGGTCGTGGTCAAGGTGCTGCGTCCCAACGTAGAATCCAGGATTCGTGAGGATGTGGCATTGATGTTTGCGTTTGCCCGGATGCTACAGCGATTTGCCAAAGAAGCGCGAAGGTTACGGCCGGTGGAGGTGGTGGCGGAATTTGAAAAAACCATCCTGGACGAACTGGATCTGGTGCGGGAGGCGGGTAACGCGGCGGAACTGCGGCGTCATTTCCAGGATTCGGACATTCTTTATGTCCCCAAGGTTTATTTCGACTGGACCCGCCCGAAAGTCCTGGTATTGGAGAGAATCCACGGCATTCCCGTCACCCATCGGGCAGAACTGGAAGCCGCTGATATCAATTTGAAGCTGCTGGCAGAACGGGGAGTGGAGATATTTTTCACCCAGGTTTTCCGCGATAATTTTTTCCACGCCGACATGCATCCGGGCAACATCTTTGTCGATCCCCGCTATGAGGCCCGCTATATGGCGGTGGATTTTGGTATTGTAGCCAGTTTGTCCCAGGCCGATCAATATTATCTGGCGGAAAACCTGCTGGCTTTTTTCAACCGGGATTACCGGGGGGTGGCGGAGATGCACGTGGCTTCGGGTTGGGTGCCTCCGCACACCCGGGTGGAAGAATTCGAAGGCGCGATCCGGGCAGTGTGCGAGCCGATTTTCGCCAAGCCCTTGGGGGAAATTTCCTACGGCCAATTGTTGTTGCGTCTTTTCCAGACCGCCCGCCGGTTTGAGATGGAAGTCCAGCCCCAGTTAGTTTTGTTGCAAAAAACCTTGCTCCAAATTGAAGGCCTTGGCCGTCAGCTCTATCCGCAACTGGATTTGTGGCAGACCGCCAAGCCTTTTTTAGAGGAATGGTTCAAAAACCGGGTGCATCCCCGGGCCCTTTACAACAAAGCCAAAGCGCAAGTGCCGGAACTGGCGGAGCAACTACCGGAAATTCCCGGCTACGTTTTTCGTCTCCTACACGACGCCAGCCGGGGAAATTTGAAAGTCCGTTGGCAATCAGAAGAGTTAAAGGATTTGCGCCGACAAATGCAACGGAATCACCGGCGCACGGTAGCTTCAGTGGGGGGAGGGGCGATGTTGATCAGCGCCAGTCTGTTGATGAGTCAAGGGCTGATGATGCCTTTGACTTGGGGGTTGGCGGGTTTCGGCGGGTTATTGTTGGCAGGCGCTTATTGGGGATCCGGCCCGGACTGATCTTTGTGTTTATCCGCCACTAAAATGTTATCTGCCTCTGCCTCTGCCTCTGCCTCTGCCTCTGCCTCTGCCTCTGCCTCTGCCTCTTGCACAGGTTCCGTGCTTATCGTGTCTTCGTCGCCAGCAGAAGTATCTTGATCCCCGGATTCTTCATCGTCTTCGGTGTCAGATAAAATAACTAACTCATCATCCTCTAACACGCCCTGGGTTGTATCTTCCGCTAATGCTTCCTGAAGCGAATCACTAGATACCTGGACGGCATCCTCGGCTGGGGCATCGGACAATACCGTCGGCCCTTCGTTATTCTCGGAAAGAGGGTCCTCTTCGTCGGGGGGAGCAATTTGAATTTCTTCTGTTGGGGCCGTTTCCCGTGGCTCTGGTTGAGATTCCTCTTCAGCAGGCGCGGTGGGATTCATCTGCGCGGTGGAGGCTAACCTTTCATCTATCAGGCTATGTAAATGCCTGACTAAATCCAGCAGCCCTTGGGTCCCTGGGTTGAGTTGCCAGATAAGGAATTCGCGCCAATATTTTTTTTCCGATTCCAACCAGGCATTGACCAGTAGGAGAGCGTCTTCTTCACTAAGATGATGATGTTCTTTGAGCCACTGGTGGTAGATCTCGCTGCGCTGAATTTCTGCCTTTTCCAGAGTTTCCAAAAGCTGCGCCATGTTTTTGGCGTGATTTTTCCGCCTGCGCCAAACAGACAGCCCCCAAAGCAGACTGATGGTGGCGGTGGTCAAAAACAACTCAATCCCCAAAAGCCACCAGATATTCATGGTCAGGACTCTTCTTCCATGGTGATAATAATTTCGTCATCGTCGAGCTGTTGTATCTTATTAATCCGGCGCTCATTGTCTTTCAGGGTTTGCAGGATTTTGCTGCGGCTGGCTTCCAGCGCTTCCTTGGATTTACCGCCGCCAAACATGTTGGTATATTCGGAAGAAACCCGGTCGATGGTTTCCATGGCTATTTCCAATTGTTTGGCCAGTTGCTCGCTTTCCGCTTGGAGGCGTTTGATTTCGTCCTGGGCCTGTTGGAGTTCTCCAGACAAATCAGGCACCGGTTGCGGCAAATCTTTTAGGAGGTCGAGATAGGGCTGGGACAGATCCTTGATTCGTTGCTGTATTTTCCCCAACAACTTGACGTCACGGTCAAGGAACAATCTGAAGATTTGCTGATAGAGGGCTTTTTCATGCTGCTTGATTTCTTCCAACAGAGTTTCTAACTGATCGGGGGCTAGATGGCCGATTTCATTGAGAATATCCGACAATTCCTGTACCCGGTCATTCTCTACTTTCCGGAGCCGGTTGATTAGTTTGCCCACGGCATCCCTTTCCTGGTTTTTGCGGCGGGAAAAAATAATCAGGAGCACGCTGGAAAAAAGAGAAAATCCAATCAGCGCTTCCAGAACAAAAACAATCGCTAAAGAATCCAAAGGCACCATAATTAGTTGTATTTCCTGAAATTATTGAACATTTTTAAGCCAGGCGGCTGAGTAACTTTTCCTGCTGTTCCTGGGCGCGTTTTTGGCTCCAGCGCCAACCAAAGAATCCGGCAATTCCCAAGACCAGATTGAGTCCCGCAGCAATCAAGCCGGTGAGCAGCCAATTGGTTTCGGAGGCATCGGCTTCTTCTAATGCTTCCAAATCTTCCTCGAGTTCTTCTTCGGCGTCACCAGCGGCTTCCTCGTCATCTTCGAACAGGGATGGATCGATGGTGACAGGTTTTAATACCGGAGTCAGCGTTTGCCCCTGAACGCTTTTTGCCTGGATATCAAAATTGACTATCAGCGTTTGATGGCCTTTGGGCTTTTTCATTTTCAGCACCCAACCGCCGTCCGGCGCTTGGATAAAGTCAGTCTCCAGAGTGTGGCCCTGGTCATCGGCAATCAGGGCCTTTGCCCGAAAAGAACCCGGATCAATCACATTGATATCGGGCGTGAGGTGGATTTGCACTGGCATTTCAGAATCTTCTTCCACGGTAACTTCTGACTGGACCGGGGTGGCGATGATTTCTACGCTTTGGGTCCACTGGCGCTGGAAGGTGTTGCCATCGGCGGTGAGGATCAGTTCGTAAGTGCCCGGTGAGAGCTCGTCTTTCAACCGTTGCCGGAATACCCCTGTTTGTTCTGGATCCGGTTGCAAGAGCCAGGTATTTTCTGACTCGCCTTGCTGTTTGAGCTCGAAGTTCACCAATTTAAGGAAGTTTTTTCGGGTGATGCGCTTTTCATGTTCGGTCAATTCGGCGGAAACGGTGAGGGTTTCCCCGAGGCTGAAATAATGGGGAACAGGCTGTACCTTGAGTTTGAGGTCGGTGACAATCATGACTTGATTGTCCGGATCCACATCGGCCACCAGTTGCCATTGTCCTGGCATGGGTTGAGCCACGGTAATCAAATCGTAAGTTGGTTCGTGGCGCCAGCGAACCGAATCGGGATACTGATCATAATTCCAGCGGCTGCCATCGGGTTTGACCAATTCCGTCGCCGGACTGCCTTCCTTGCGGAAGACCAGCAACGTGAATTCCTTGACGCTGAGATCCACGGTAAAGCTGTTGTTATTCAGGGGTAAACCATCGCGCGGTACCGCTTTTTTAAAGATTTTCACGAACAGGCGTTGCAGTTCTTCGGCGGAATCGGCGGTTTCGCTCCAGCCATCGGTAGCCAGAGAAAGGCGTTTAAGTAAAGCGTGATCAGCCTGGTCGGAGAGAGCAATAGTATAAATATGAGCGCCCATTTGTTGCAGCCTGGGCAACAACTCTTTTTCAATCCTGGCTTTGGAAGCGGCATTGAGTGCCGGATTCTTGGCCACGTCCACCATGCCATCGGTCAAGAGCAAGATGTTGCGCTGATTTTTCTTATCCCCGTCTTGCCAGTCTTTTGAGACGGTTTGCAAGGCTTTTTCGATGTCGGTAAACAAGCCTCGCGAATGAATTTTGCTGCTGGATTTCAGCGCCTTTTTTCGCCAAGGCTCATCCACTGAAGCCAAGGGAACCAAGGTTTTGGTGTCCTCGGCAAACAACCAAACCCCGGCCTGGGTTTCCGGCGGGAGCAATTCGAGCAACAGCCTGAGCGCTGGAATACGCAAATTGTGGGGGTCGGTCTTCTTCATGCTGCCGGAGACATCAATCAGAATCCGCATTTCATTGGCGGCAAGCGTGGTTTCGGCAATGGCCAGCAGACCTAGTAATAGGAGAAAAATACGCACGAAATTTATCTATCCCTTTCAATTTGCCTTAGTCAGAAGGATAGACGAAATTTGCCAGGTAAAGGGTTGGGGATACATTCCATGCGCTAATTGGTGCGCAAAGCCCACCTTACGGACTACGTTAATTCAATGCGAAGTTTGTGGAAAGGAGGGATGGCGCAGCTCAAGCTGATTTATTAATTTGCCTTTTTCGTAAAAATACCTTGCTTTAGGTGTCTATATGACTATAATCATGACCATGGTCATATTGGTTGGATGGATTTATGTTAAAGATCAAAGCCTCGGAATTTAAGGCCAAATGTTTAAATCTCATGGATGTTGTCAATGAGACTCATGAAGAAATCGTCATTATCAAAAATGGCAAGCCGGTTTCCAAGTTGGTGCCTTATCAGACCAGGCCAACCTCGCTGTTTGGTTTGCACCGGAACCAGATTCGATCCCTTGACGATTTAATTGAGCCGGTGGCGGAGGTTTGGGAGGCAGATGAGTGATTGTGTTGGACACCCATGTACTGATTTGGCTGGATGAGGGCAGTTCCAGGTTAGGGAAAAAGGCCTTACAGGCCATCGACGCTGCTTTTCAGCAAGATACTTTGTTCGTTTCTGTCATCAGTTTTTGGGAAGTTGCCATGCTGGTGGAGAAAGGGCGCCTGGAAATGTCGGTCAGCGTAGATCAGTGGCGTAAAAGTTTGTTGGCGAATGGATTGCGGGAAATTGCGCTGAATGGCGATATGGCGGTTCAATCCGCGGGTTTGGAGGGATTTCACGGTGATCCAGCCGACCGGATGATTGTTGCAACCGCACTTTACAAGAATGCCACACTTTGCACTGCCGATGGCGGAATTTTGCATTGGAAGCCATATTCCCAATGGCTGGATGCCAGCCAATAACCCTGTCAAGCGCGTAGCACCGCTTGTACGGTGCTACGCCTATCGGCCTTCAACAGGCGGGCCATTATCTGGTGCGAAATCCCTCCCCACCAGATTTACTGTGTAGGGTGCATTCCATGCACCACTGCTTGGTGCGCAAAGCGCACCCTGCTGGCAAAGACGGCTGATCAGGCTTTTTCCTGCTGCATGGCCTGAATGAAACTGTCGGCTTCTTGGATGGAACGCTCCATTTCCTTTATCAACGCAGCTACGTCATCTTCAATGCCTTCCAGTTCAGTTTGCAGGGAGGCAATGGCGCGAGCATTGAGATTGTGTTTCAGGAACAGCACTTGATCCCGGAATACGGTCAGGACCGGGTCGATTTTAGCTTCGGCCCGCTTCATGGCGGCGATCAGTTTCTGGTAGCGCAACTTGGTTTCCCGCAGCTGCTGGGCACTGCGTCGGCGTAGGGAAGCGCTGCTGTATTGTTCCAGTTCTTCTTCCCATTCTTCAAATAAGGCCTCGGCCACGTCCTCGATATCGGCAATCCGCTTGCGCACCGCCTTGGCTTTTTCTTCGCTGGCCTCATAGGCAGCGTTGAGTTCTTCGTATTTGTCTTGCAGGTCGCCGCCGTGGAATTGGGTCAAGGCGGTGAATTTTTCCAGCGCGGTCTTGAATTGTTCCTTGGCTTCGGCTTCTTCTTTCCGGGCTTTTTGGATGCGGTGAACAAGGATATCGCGCTTGTGAAAGCCGACTTTCTCCATGGCGCCATAGTACGCGGACGAGCAGGCCGTCAATATAAAGAGGATGATGAAAAAAGAAAAACAGTTACCAATTTTTTTCATGGATGTATCACTCGATGGAAAAAAGTTGAATACTGATGTTACGCACTTGCTTGCCCGGAATGCCCTCTCCCCCGGCCCCTCTCCCTGTGGGAGAGGGGAGCAACGCTTGATTTCCCGCCGCTTCTGTCATTGGGCGGAGAACAACCCGCATCCCCTTCCCCGCCGGCACGGCAGGCTCAGATAATCCACCCTTGTCCCTCCCCCGCTTGCGGGGGAGGGCCGGGGAGGGGGGAGGATAATACGGAATGATCGTGCGTAACATCAGTTACAAATATATAAAACCCCGGCTATCCAACCAATGCTGACTTGTATTGTCAAGTTCTTTTGCTAGGTTTCTAGCAGGAGGACTTTAATTGTGAACAAGTTGGCATTTTTTTGGCTTCTGGGTTTGTTTCTGGGCCTGCAGGGGTGCGCGCCGCCGCCTCTGGCGACCTCGAAGGGCCATTTGCATCCCGCGCCCGAAGTGGCTGGCGCCGCGCCGCCGCCTGTGCTTAATCTTCCGCCTTTGCCTAAGCCCCAGGCACAAAAGTCAAAGCAGCGCTTTTCCGCGGTCGTGACCGGTGTGCCGGTCAAGCAATTATTATTTGCCCTGGCCCGGGACGCCAAAATCAATATAGATATTGCCCCCGGAGTAAAGGGCAAGGTGACCCTCAACGCCATCGACCAGACCTTGCCCCAGATTCTCGAAAGATTGGCCCGCCAAGCCGACTTCCGCTACCGCTTTGAAGACAATCTTTTGATTGTGGAACCCGACGCGCCTTATTTTGAGCACTATGCAATCCCTTATGTCAATATTCAACGCGACAGCGAGAGCAAAGTGGGGGTCTCCAACCAGATTTCCGCCGGGGTCACGGGGCAGCAATCCCAAGGCAATAGTGAAGATAATGAATCCTCCACCAAAATCACCAGTTTGTCTCGCAATCATTTCTGGGAGCGGTTGGTGAAGGATTTGCAGTCCATCATTCCTAGTACAGCAGCGGGTGATCAAGCGCCAACTCATATTCTCGCCCATCCGGAAAGCGGTGTCCTCAGCATCAAAACCACCGCCAAAGGACATGACCGGGTGCGGGCGTATCTGGATCAAGTGTTGGAGCGTTCCCGCCGCCAGGTATTGATCGAGGCGACGGTGGTGGAAGTGGTGCTGAACGACCGCTACCAGGCAGGCATCGATTGGGCCGCCATCAAGCGAGATTTGGTGAATAAAGGTGATTTAGGCACGGTTTCCCAGGATTTTCTGGGGACGACGCTGGCGGGCCCACCGGTGCTGACCTTGACCTACACCGGCAAAAATATCGCCGCTCAAGTGAAAATGCTCAACCGCTTTGGCAATACCAAGGTGATTTCCAGCCCCCGCTTGATGGTGGTCAACAATCAGACAGCGATTTTGCGGGTGGTGGAAAACAAAGTCTATTTCACCACCACGGTGGATGTGAACCAAACCCAGGGGGTAAGCGTCACCACCACGGAAACCATTCCCCATACGGTTCCCGTGGGCTTTGTCATGAGTGTGACGCCCAACATCGATGACAATGACATGGTATTGATTCATGTGCGCCCGACCATTTCCCGGATTACCGGCTTCGTGTTCGATCCCAATCCCTTGCTGGCCCAGGCCGGGACCGAAAGCCGGGTGCCCGAGATCGAAGTCCAGGAAATGGAATCGCTGCTCAAAATTCACGATGGCAACATCGGCATCATTGGTGGGTTGATGCAAGACAACGTCAAGGAATCCACCGATGGCGTGCCAGTGTTGGCGAGACTGCCGGGCGTGGGAGACTTGTTCAGCGTCAAGACCAACGATTACGAAAAGTCCGAGCTGGTGGTCTTTATCCGCCCCACGGTCATCAAGAACGCCAGTCTGGGCGGAGATTTGAATGAATACGAGCCGTTTCTGTCCCACCCGCAAACTCCCTCGATGCAGACCCAATGAAGTTGATTTTTCTATATTTTGGACTGGCGGGGTTGGTGGCCATGGGATCTGCTGCCCAGGCAAGGGAAGAATGCGCCGAAGTGCCGTCGTCGGTCGCCGAATCGGTAGCCGTTGACACCAGAGACTTGATTCGCCCCGGTACTTTCAAGATTCAAAAAGTCACCCAGCCTGATTGGTTTGGTTGTTGGCTGAACCGCGCCTGGCGAGCCTATCAGGCTGGTGAACTGGGATTGGCGCACCGTTATTATCTCAGCGCTCACCGTTTGGCGCCCAAGGACCTGGATGCGCTATTGGGCTTGGCCGCGGTGGCGGCGCGGGAAAGGCGCATAGAAGAAGCGCAAAGCTGGTACCGGCGGGCATTGATATTCGACCCGCGTAATCCCCATGCCTTGGCGGGTTTGGCTTTACTCACCGGGCAGGCCAGTTCCACTGCTACGGAGGCTGTGTTGCAGCAGCAACTGAAAAAGGACTCCAAAAACGCCGGGCTGCATTTCGCCTTGGGCAATCTATATGCCCGGCAAAATCGTTGGCCTCAGGCCCAAAAGGCCTATTTCAGCGCCTTGTCGAAAGACCAGACCAACCCGGATTATGCCTATAACCTGGCGGTAAGTCTGGATCAAATGGGCAAGTTCAATCTGGCCCGGCGTTACTATCAAAAAGCCATGCAGGAAGCGCAACTGCGCCCCTTTGCTTTTTCCTTGGGTGAGGTCAAAGAGCGGCTGCAAGCCATGGAGGGGATTGATGGCTAAACCGAAACGCCTCGGTGAGCTGTTGGTAGATGAGGGCATCATCACTCCGGACCAGCTTGAAATCGCCCTGCTGGAGCAAAAGACCGACCAAAACCGGGATCCTTTGGGAAAAGTATTGGTGCGGCTTGGTTTTGTCAGCGAAGAAATCATCCGCGACCAGCTCAGCCGTTCCCTGGGCCAGGAAAGCATCGATCTGGCGCATTGGGTGCCTGACCCTCACGCACTGGCCTTGATCGATCAGGAAACCGCCCGGCGCTTGAAAGTAGTGCCCGTCACCTACAGTGAAGAACATCGGAAATTGGTCGTGGCCATGAGCGATGTGTTTGACATCGTTACCCTCGACCACCTGGCGGCGCAACTGGGGGGAGAGATTGAAATCGAGCCGGTGCTGGCGGGCGACTCGGAACTGGAACAAGCCATCGACCGCTTCTATGGTTTCGAGCTTTCCATCGATGGCATTTTGCGGGAGCTGGAAACCGGCGAGCGCGATGCGGAATTGACTCTGGACAGTGAGCAATACAGCCATCCCATTGTCCGTTTGGTCAACGCCTTGCTGGCCGATGCAGTGAAAAGAGGCGCTTCGGATATTCATTTTGAACCGGAGGAAGGGTTTCTGCGCATCCGTCACCGTATCGACGGGGTGTTGCAGCAAGTGAGAAGCCTCCACAAACGCTATTGGTCCGCCCTCTTGGTGCGGTTGAAAGTGATGGCGGAAATGAATATCGCCGAAACCCGCGCGCCCCAGGATGGCCATATCCAGCTCAATATCGCCGGACGGGAGATCGATTTCCGGGTGGCCACCCATCCCACCCTGCATGGCGAAAACCTGGTGCTCAGGATTCTGGACAAGCGCAAGGGGATCGTTCGTTTGGAACAGTTGGCGTTGGCCGATGATACCTTGAGCCACCTTCAACGCATCATGACCCGTCCCGAAGGCATCATTCTGGTGACCGGCCCCACCGGCAGCGGCAAGACCACCACCCTCTATTCCATGTTGGATCATATCAATAACGAAACGGTCAACATCATGACCCTGGAAGACCCGGTGGAATATCCCATGCCCCTGGTTCGGCAAAGCTCGCTCAATATTTCGGCGAGGCTGGATTTCGCCGGGGGTATCCGTTCCTTGATGCGCCAGGACCCGGATATCATTTTGGTGGGGGAGATCCGGGATGCGGAAACCGCCACCATGGCTTTCCGCGCCGCCATTACCGGCCATCAAGTGCTTTCCACCCTCCATACCAATTCCGCGGTGGGGGCGTTGACCCGGTTGCGGGATATCGGCGTGCCCGCGCCGATGCTGGCGGGCAATCTCATCGGTATTATCGCCCAACGGTTGGTGCGTCAATTATGCGCCCATTGCAAGGAACCCTATATCCCCTCGGGGGAGGAACGGCTCCTGTTGGGTTGGAATGGCGCCGAGGAGCAGGTTATCTTTCGCCCTGGCCGCTGCGAGCAATGCAATTACCGGGGATTCAAGGGGCGTACCCTGATTATGGAAGTGATTCCCCTGGATAACGAACTGGACGCCCTGATCGCCGCCGAGGCCCCGGCCCTGGAAATTGAACGCATGGCCCGCGCCAAGGGTTACCGGTCCCTGGCGGAAGACGGACTGCGCAAGGTCAAGGAAGGGGTGACCGCCTGGACGGAAGTGCAACGGGTGACCAATCTGGGTCTCGAGGCGGTTTGATGGCCCGGTTCCGCTACGTCGCCATTGACGATCAAGGCCAGCGTCTGGTGGGCATGGCCGAGGCCGATAATCTGGACATGCTGGAAAGCCGCCTGCAGGGTCGCAGTCTGACCATGATCCGGGCCAAGCCCATCCATAAGCGCCGGCGGCTGAATCTGCGCCGGGCAATCTCCCGCCGGGAGTTGATCAATTTTTGTTTTCAGATGGAACAAATGATCAACGCCGGCGTGGGTTTGCTGGAAGGACTCAGGGATTATGCCGACGCCCAGGACCCTTGTCATTTCCGTGACGTGGTGTCCGGCATCGCCGACAAAATCGAGAGCGGCCAGACGTTTTCCGGGGCTTTGCGCGATTTTCCGGAAGTCTTTTCTCCCCTGTATGTCAGCCTGGTGGAGGCGGGCGAGCGCAGCGGTGAATTGGGGCAGGTACTGGCCCATTTGACCGAATCCTTGAAATGGCAGGATGAATTGATTACCCAGACTAAAAAAGCCCTGCGCTATCCGGCGTTTGTCGCCGTGGTGGTCTTGGGGGCGGTGACCTTTCTGATGATGTATGTGGTGCCCCAAATCACTGGGTTCATTCTCTCCATGGAAGGGAAACTGCCCTGGCATACCCGCTTGCTGATAGCCGTTTCCAAGGGTTTTGTGAACTACTGGTATCTGATTTTCGGGATACCGGTGGCGGTATTTGTGTTCGGCCGTTTGCTTATTCAACACAACACCCAGGCGCGCTACTGGTTCGATGGTTTCAAGTTGCGCCTTTGGGTGATTGGCCCGGTACTGGAAAAGATCATGCTGGCCCGTTTCGCCCATTATTTCGCCCTGTTGTATAACGCCGGGATGCCGGTATTGGACTGCATCGCCATGTGCGAAGGGGTGGTGGGCAATGCTTATGTCAAAAAAGCCCTGGCCAAGGCGCGGGAAGACGTCTCCTATGGCGAAGCCATCAGCCAGGCGTTGGAGGACACCGGGCTGTTTCCCAGCCTGGTGCTGCGGTTGATCAAGGTGGGTGAACGCACCGGCGATTTGGGGCAGGCCCTCGACAACGTCAATTACTTTTACCGCCGCGATGTGGACGAAGCAGTGGCCAAAATGCAGGAAATGATCGAGCCGGCGCTCAATATCCTCATTGGCCTGATTATTGGCTGGGTAATGCTATCCGTACTGGGGCCGGTTTACGACATGATTGGCAAGATGAAATTCTGATGCGCACAGTACTGTATCTGGGTAATCGATTCCAGGCCTTGTACGAAACGCGGCACAAGCCGCGGCGGGTTTGGCAGCATCAAGGTCCGCTCGCTGAGATGGATGTGTCGCAAATCAAAGCCAGGCATGTTCTGATCACCGCCGATCTCATTGAGGAAGAATTCCGCCTCGAACATATTCCCCATCTGATGGGACCGGACCACAGGGCCTTGGTGGCGAGAAAGCGCCGGCAAATCTTTCAGGACGAACCCTTTGTTAACGTCACTCCATTGGGCAGGGAATCGCAGGGCCGCCGGGATGATTTGCTGCTGTTTTCCGCCATCCGGGACAGCGGCGCTTTCAACCGGTGCCTCAAAAAATTGGCCGAACAGGAAATCGATGTCCAGGGAATCTGGTCGCTGCCCAGATTGAGCCAGGGCTGGTTCAAAGCGTTTCCGAAATTTCCCGAGGGGCTGTGGGTCTGGGTGTATACCACAGGTGACCGGGTGGCTTTGCGACAAAGTTATTGCCGGGATGGCAAGTTATTGTTCAGCCGCATGAGCATGGTGACGGAAACGGATCTGACCCGGGAAGCAGCGGAAGAAATGGACCGCACTTACCGTTATTTGGTTCGTTTGTTGCGGATTGCCACCGACCAGGATTTAAAGGTCAATGTGGTTTGCACCTCGGAATTCGTACCGGTCTTTCAGGAACTGGCCGGAGAGATTCCCCGCTTTGATCTTCGACCCATGGATTTATCGGAATATGCCTCAAAGCTTGGGTGGCGGGCCGATCCCAAGCGGGTTTCCGTGCCGGATTTGGCGGCTGCCAATTTGGGACGCCGGTGGCTGTTGGTTTCCCATTATCAAAATCATTGGCAACGAAGGTTTCAACGTCAGCGCCGTCTTCGCCTGGCGCTCTACGCCACGACCGGTGCGATGCTGTTGGCCAGCGGGAGCTATGGCGGTTATGCCTGGCTGGAGGGGCGATTGTTGAAGCAGGAAATTCAGCGTCTGCAAAGGCAAAAAACAACGTTTGAAAAATTGCAGAAACAACAACCCGAGACAGCATCCATTCAAGGCTACGATCCTTGGCAAATCGAGACTGCCATGGCACTGAAACAACAGTTCGACACGCGCCGGATTGACCCGGAAAAATTGCTGGCTCCCATCAGTGAGGCTTTGGCCAAGAACCCGGAGTTGACCTTGAAATCTTTGGAATGGCAACGCCCCCAATTCCAAGAAGAGGAAATGGCGGCGGATTCCTTTGATGATAGATCCATTGAAATGACGTTGCGGTTGCGTGTTTCCGAGGTATCTCAAGGGCATTTGCAACAGGCGATGGCTGAAATTCACCGATTTGTCGGGCAATTGGAGAAAATGCCTGGAATCGAGACAGCGATCATTATCAAAAGTCCCTTGCCTCTCAATCCTGAGAGCATAGTTTCAGGGGAAATGGGGACGCAGGCGTCTTATCACCAAGATGCTACATTTATTGTGAAAGTGCTTTTTGGGGAAGGAAACGGTATTGATTGACAAAAAAAGCGGTTGGATCATGGCCGTATTATTCTTTGTGAGCTTGGTTGGATTGGGCGGGACATACCATTACTTAGAGCAACGCAGAGCCGCGGTTCAAACCCTGCAAAACGACATTGCCTCTCTACAAGCCCGGCTGGGTGAAGACGAGGAGGCGGAAGAAATTTTAGCGAAGCTGGGCGAGGCGTTTGTCGGGGGATTTGGGCAGGGATGGTGGCAACCCCAGAATCGCATCGCCTGGCTGGAAGCCGCCCGGGCAAGCGCTGAGCAGTTGGGTTTGCCCCGTATCGGTTACCGCCTGCAGCCTCAGGAAATCGACGACACCCAGGGCGATTGGAATCTTATCCGCACTGCCATTGATTTGGATATGGGTCTGGTCCACGAAGGGCAACTGTTAGCTTTTTGGCACGCCATCGATAGTAGCGGACTGGGTTTTTTTAGCCTGGAGGCGTGCCGGATTGAGCGTGGCACAGACCAGCCCGCTCCCCGGCAAGTCAATTTGACGGCAAATTGCAAAATGGATTGGTACGCCATTGTCAAGGAAGCGGCCAGTGAAGCGTAACTTCATTGGACTGTTGACTGGTTTGCTCTGGTTGGCGGCAAGTGAGTGCCAGGCGTTGGGCAAGTTGTTTTTTTCACCCACGCAACGGGCGTTGCTGGACAGGCCGCCGGCGATGGCCAAAATGCCGAAAAAGACGGCAACCAGGCAATCAAGCCGGTCGCTTGCAACCCGGTTGGATGGGATAGTCCGGGGGTCAAGCCGAACCTGGATTTGGTTCGACGGCAAATTAAAGAAATCCGGCGCTCCGCCGTTAACTCCAATACCTGTGGATGAGAACCAAGTCACATTATATTGGCGCGGCAGGCGTTTAAAACTCAGGCCGGGTCAGAAACTGACCGCTGGTAAAAACGGCACGGTCAGGATTAAAGAGGCGTTTGGACCGTAACAAATGGTAACTCAAAAGATAGGCTCTGATTCCAGCCAAGGGTTTTCCATGATTGAAATGGCCATGGTGCTGGTGGTGTTCAGCTTAGTGATGGGGGGGTTGATGGGGCCGTTGTCCACGCAATACCAACAGCACTGGCGGAGTGAGACCATGCAAAGACAGCAAGAAATTTTGCAGGCGCTTTATGGCTTTGCCATGTCCCAAACCACGCCCCGTTTACCGTGTCCGGACAGTGACGGAGACGGCTTGGAAAACCGGCCCTGTGGCGCCAGTGGCGTGGCGGTGGGGGAATTGCCCTGGGCCACCTTGGGGGTGGCCAAAGACGATGGCTGGGGGAAACCGTGGACTTATGGCGTCAGCCGTGCGTTGACGTCCGCCGTGACATTGGCTTCCGTGGGCGGGGTGGATATTCTCAACGTCGATGCTTCCTTGCCAACCGTTGCCAATATGGCTGCGATAGTGGTATCCGGCGCTAAATTTGACTATGCCACAGAGAAAGAAAATCGGGATGGCGATAAGGATTTTGTCCAGGGCGATTATTCTGAGAAAACTGGCAATGCGTTTGATGATTTGGTGGTATGGATTTCCCCCAATGTTTTAAAAGACCGGTTGGTAAAAGCGGGGAAATTGCCCTAATTTCAATATTGGAGATAGCGGCTGTAAACCGGCTTTCCTCAAGACCAAATTGAGAGAATTAGTTTTTACGTTAACATTGTGTGAGGTGTTTGAAAATGCAAAGACAACGGGGATTTACTTTAGTAGAGATTGCCATCGTTTTGGTGATTATCGGTTTATTGTTGGGGGGGGTTTTGAAAGGCCGGGAATTGATTCAAAATGCCAAGGTTTCAAATCTTGAGAAATCCATCAAAGAAATCCGCGCGGCAATGTATACGTATCAGGATCGTTTCAAAGCGTTGCCTGGCGATGATAAAAGGGCGGATAAGCATTTGTCGTCAGTGACTTCTACCGATAACGGGGATGGGAATGGGGCAATCGGTGGCAGCTGGGCTTCCACAACCAATACCGATGAGTCGAGAAAATTTTGGAAGCATTTGCGAGCCGCAGGGATTATTTCCGGCAGTGGCTATGAACAACCGACTCATACATTTGGCGGCATGATAGGCGTTTACACAAGCACGCCATATGGTTTGAATTATGGGCATGCTATTTGTTTGGCGGGGTTGCGCGGTGATGTGGCCTTATTATTAGATACCCGCTTGGATGATGGGTTGCCTAATACCGGGACTATGAGAGGGCATGCAACACAAACAGCGTATCTCCCAACTTCCGCCTATAATGTTTGTACTTCCCTTTGAGACAGGCGCTTGCCGTGACCATGAATGACCAACGCCGGGATTGCCGCTTCCCGCTCGCCGGATGGCGGATGGAGGTACGCAAAACCCGCTTGGGCCGGATGGCCAGTTTGCCCAGTTGCCAATTGGCGGATATTAGCAGCAACGGCTTGTCGTTTACTTCTTCCGGTGATCCGTTTGCGCCCTTGGATAAGGTCACTTTTGCTTTGCACGTGAAGGATCAGGAAATCCGCGGCAAGGGCGTTATCTGCTATAAACAATCCTACGGCGGCAGCCGTTGGCGTTATGGGTTGATGTTTCTGGAAGTCAGCCGCGATGTGGAATCGGTATTGCGGGATTTCCAATTCGAACCCCAAGAGGTTCGGAATGTTGCCCGGAACATGGCCGACCACATCGTATTGAATGGTTGTTCGACGGCGTCCGAGCGGGAATTATTGCACAAGCAATTGCTGTTGTATGAAGCGGTCACCGCCTTTTTGGAGCGCTGGACCTTATTGGAACAAAAACCGCTTCCCGTCAAAGTGACGCTTGACGGGGTTCAAGTGACGGAGGGGGAGGACGCCTGGTTAATCCAAGCTTTGAATCGGCGTCCCGGGTATGCCGCCAGTAGCGGCGAGCATTTCGTCAATGTTTTTGAAGCATTGATATTTCTTCGGGATAAGCTTTTGATGAATAAGGCTGAACCTTCATCGAAGGAAGTCGGTTAGTAACTGATGTTACGCACTATCATTCCGCATTATCCTCCCCCTCCCTGACCCTCCCCAGCAAGCGGGGGAGGGGGCAAGGGCGGATTATCTTACCCTACCGTGCCGGCGAGGAAGGGGATGTGGGTTGTTCTCCGCCCAACGACAGAAGCGGCTGAAAACCAAGCGCTGATCCCCTCTCCCTGTGGCAGAGGGCATTCCGGGCAAGTGCGTAACATCAGTTAGAAATTTCTTGCCAAGCCAGAAGTGGTAGTTTAGTATCACTTGCATGAAAATTGAATTGGTAACCACATTGAAGCGCCAGGCTACGCGGATTCTGGCGGAATTGCGCGAATCCAAGGAACCGGTGCTGATTACCGAACATGGCCGTCCCTCCGCCTATCTGGTGGATGTGGAAGATTTTGAACTCATGCAGCGCCGGATGCGGATTTTGGAGGGCATTGCACGGGGCGAACAGGCCATTCAAGAAAACCGTGTCATGACTCATGAGGAAGCTCAGCGGGCCATGCGCCGATGGCTCGAGTGATCTGGACGGCACCTGCGCTATCCGACCTGGAAGAAATCGCCCGATACATTGCAATGGATAAACCCAATGCCGCCCGGCGGCTGGTTCATAAGATTTTTGATGGCGTTGGGTGTTTGGAATCGTTTCCTGAATCTGGCCGTCATCCACCGGAGCTTGAAAGTTCGCGGTACCGGGAACTCATTATCGGTCCCTGCCGGGTGTTTTACCGGCTAGATGGGGAGCAAGTTTATATACTCCACATTATGCGGGGTGAACGCCAACTCCGGAAGTTCTTGCTTACCGAGCGGGATTAACGCCCGCGTACGCTCCGAATTCCATAACAGTAGCGGTGGGCGGGTTTATCTTGGCTACAGAGTACAGCTGAAATTCTAGCCAAACCTGCCGGTAATATAATCCTCAGTCAAAGGGTGGCGGGGGTTGGTGAATATCTGTGAGGTTTTGCCTACTTCAATCAATTTCCCCAGATGAAAATAAGCCGTGCGGTGAGAGACCCGGGCGGCTTGTTGCATGGAGTGGGTAACGATGACAATGCTGTAGCGCCGGCTTAGTTCGTCGATCAGTTGTTCGATGGTGGCGGTGGCGATGGGATCGAGGGCCGAGCAGGGTTCGTCCATGAGCAGGACTTCCGGGTTGACGGCGATGGCGCGGGCAATGCACAAACGTTGCTGCTGGCCGCCGGAAAGTCCGATGCCCGGTTGATCGAGGCGGTCTTTCACTTCGTTCCAAAGGCCGGCCCGCTTCAAAGCCTTTTCCACGATCTCTTCCAGTTCCGACTTGCTGGCTGTCAAGCCGTGAATCCGGGGACCGTAGGCAACGTTGTCGAAGATGGATTTGGGAAAAGGATTGGGCTTTTGGAACACCATGCCAACCCGGGCCCGGAGGACAACGGGATCAATATCATCGTGATAGATATCCACCCCATCCAGCTTGATTTCCCCCGCCACGCGGCAGATTTCGATGGTATCGTTCATGCGGTTGAGACAGCGCAGATAGGTGGACTTGCCACATCCGGAAGGGCCGATCAGGGCGATGACTTCCTTTTTGGCAATGTCGAGGTTGACGTCGAAAATCGCCTGCTTTTCTCCATAGAAAACATTGACGTGGCGGGTTGTAATCCGAGGATCAGGCACCGTGTAATCCCCCACGGTATGTTCGCTGGCATCTTTCTCAAATAGCTTGGTGGTATCGACAGCTCTGCGCTGCTTGACCTGGACTCCGGGGGATGCCGGTTTTGAGCTTGGTTCCACGGAGGAGCTTTCAGCTTTCACGGTATTCTGCACGGCAATGACCTCTCCAATAAATTTACCTTTAAGTTTACGGGGACCAAGTGTTCCGGCCTTCCTTCTGCGGATGTTGGTGGCCTGGATGACCGCCATCAAGCCCTCAGGGATGAGTTCACGGCGTTCCGTAGAAGGAAGGCCGGAACACTTCAGAATATCCAACCACCAAATTGTTGATCATGAAAAAATCACCAGCGGCGTTCAAAGCGTTTGCGCAGGATAATCGCCAGCGCATTCATTATCAACATAAATACTAAAAGGACAATGATAGCAGCGGCGGATTTTTCCACAAAACCGCGCTCGGCGCTGTCAGCCCACAGGTAAATTTGTACTGGAAGCACGGTAGCGGGGTCCAGGAAATCTTTGGGGATGTCCACCACAAAGGCCACCATACCGATCATCAATAACGGTGCGGTTTCTCCCAGGGCTTGGGCCAGGCCGATGATAGTGCCGGTGAGCATGCCTGGCATGGACAGGGGTAGCACGTGATCGGTAATCATTTGCATTTTGGAAGCGCCGATACCGAGTGCTGCTTGCCGGATCCACGGGGGAACGGCCTTGAGGGCAGAGCGGCTGGCGATAATGATAATGGGCATGGTTCTCAGGGCCAGCACCAAGCCGCCTACCAAAGGGGTGGAGCGGGGCAAGCCAAAGAAACCGAGAAATACCGCCAATCCCAACAGGCCGAAGACAATGGAGGGGATCGCCGCTAGGTTGTTGATATTGACTTCAATCAAGTCCACCCAGAAGTTCTTTTTGGGAGCGAATTCTTCCAGATAAATGGCTGCCGCGACTCCCAAGGGAAAAGAAAGCAACAGGGTAATGATGATGGTGTAAATAGAACCCATCAAGGCGCCTAGAATACCCGCCAATTCCGGTTCCCGGGAGTCTCCGGAAAGGAAAAACAGGGAATTGAAGCGTTTTTCCAGGCGGTTTTCTTCAATTAGCCGCTGAATCCAGGCCAACTGGAAGTCCTTCAAGCGCCGCTGGCTTTCCGGTTCATTGGGATCGATGTAGCCCTTCATAAACATATCGACGTCACTGTGGGCCGGTAGCCAAACAGTTTGCGTGGTGCCAATCAGATCGGGATTTTTCATGACCATTTGGCGCAGCACGTCAGGGGCGCCGACACTGACGAGCCGGTAGAGAGCGCGTTTCTGGCGTCGGTTTTTAACCCCGGGAAAGAGCTCTTTTAAAGCACGTTTGACCAACAAACCATAATCCGCCTGGCGCAGGGTATCGGGATCACGGATACCTTCGGGAGAAATGACTTCCGGGTCGAAATATATATCCAGAGCGATGAAGCTCTGCCAAAAGGCCTTGTACCCGAGGGAAACAATACTGGCCATCAAGATGACAACCAGGATCATGCCGGCAACAACTGCTGATATGCCATAGAGCTTGAGCCGTTTTTCCCGGGCGCGGCGTTTTTTGACCGTGCCGGCAATCAGTTTGGCGGTGGTGACTTCGTTATTCATATTGTTCACGGTATTTGCGGACGATATGCAGGGCCAGGACGTTGAGCGCCAGGGTGATTAGGAACAGCACCAAACCCAGGGCGAAGGCCGCCAGGGTTTTGGGGGAGTCAAATTCCTGGTCGCCCACGAGCAATCCCACGATTTGGGCGGTGATGGTGGTGACCGACTCCAGAGGGTTCAAGGTCAGGTTGGCGGTCAGGCCGGCGGCCATGACCACAATCATGGTTTCACCAATGGCTCGGGAAACCGCCAGCAGCAATCCGCCGACAATGCCGGGCAGGGCGGCGGGGATGATGATTTGGGTGATGGTTTCCGCCTGGGTGGCGCCCAGGCCATAGGAGCCGTCGCGCAGGGATTGGGGCACCGCGTTGATAACGTCGTCGGAAAGGGAAGAAACGAAGGGAATAATCATAATCCCCATCACCAGTCCCGCGCCCAAGGCGCTTTCCGAAGAAATGGGCACGCCAATGTTGGCACCCAGCTCACGCAAGAAAGGGGCGACGACCAAAGCGGCAAAGAAGCCATAAACGACGGTGGGGATGCCGGCCAGGACTTCCAGCATGGGTTTGGCCAGGGTGCGGACTTTTCTGGAAGCAAATTCAGAGAGATATATAGCCGCCAACAACCCGATGGGCGCGGCAACGATCATGGCGATAGCCGCAATCAATAGGGTGCCGGTGAGCAGGGGAATAAACCCAAACGCACCGGATGAACCTACCTGATCTGGCCGGATGGCCATTTGCGGACTCCAGTGGAGGCCAAACAGAAATTCGGTGACCGGCACGAGTTTAAAGAACCGCAAGGCTTCAAACAATACGGAAAGCACAATCCCGATAGTGGTAAGGATGGCGATGGTGGAGCTGGTGATCAAGAAAATCTCCAGTAATTTTTCCACCCGGTTACGGGCCCGAAGCTTGGGGGAGATATGGTGCCGGGCCCAGCTAAGTCCTGCAATAGCGCAGGCCAAGGCAAGGACGAAAAGGCAGCGGTGGCTTAAACTTTTCAGATACCGGTAATGTTGCGCGGCGGCTTGGGCAAGGGGGTCTTCGGTGGAGGAAAAGGCTTCGTTATAAACCAGGTTGCGCACCTGGTTCATGAACAGGCCCAACTGCTCTTTGGGGAGCGATTGTATTTCTGGAGGCAGATTGGCGATTACCAGTTGAGAGATCAGCGTGTCATCAAAGATTTGCCAGATAATTAGCAACACGAGGGCGGGCAGAGCGCACCATAGGGCCGTGTAATAACCGTAATAACGGGGCAGGGAATGCAGATTGCGTACATGTCCACCGCTGACTGCCCTGGCTTTGGCAACACCCAGATAATAGGCAAAAAAACTAAGCGCGGCGAGCAATAAGATTAAAGTGCTGGTTTGCATATTCCGTCCGTCAATAACCTACAACCTGCTTTGTTTGTACAAGCAGTTTAGAAACGTATTTAGCGGGCGAGTGTTCATGGCACTGGCCCGCCATTTTACACGGTTTTTGTCTCGCGGGATTTACAGGGACTTTAACGGGATTAGTTTCAAGGCGATCTTACGATAGTGCATGCGCTCTTCTTCCGGCATGGGAATCAGGCCCTTGTCGGTCAGGTAGCCTTCTTCTCCCCAGGCTTTCTCGCTGGTATATTCCTGCAAGAATTCCTTGATGCCCGGGATAACCCCCACATGGGCTTTTTTGACATAGATGAAAAGCGGGCGGGAAACGGGATAAGTTCCATCAGCGATATTTTCAAAAGTCGGCTCCACGCCGTTGACAGTCGCGCCAGCCACCAGATCGATGTTTTGGTCCAGAAAACTGAAGCCGAAGATTCCCAGGGTAGTGGGGTCGGCTTCCAGCTTGCGGACAATCAACGTATCGTTTTCCCCCGCTTCGATGTACGCGCCATCTTCGCGGATGGTATGGCAGATTTCCTTGAACTTATGCTTGTCTTCTTTTTTGATGGCCTTGATCCAGTCAAAGGTTTTACAGCCTCCTTCCATTGCCAGCTCGACAAAAGCATCGCGGGTGCCCGAAGTGGGTGGCGGACCATATACCCGAATCACTTGGTTGGGCAGCTTAGGATCTATTTGATTCCATTTTTGATAAGGGTTGGGAATCAGTTTGTTGCCACCTTTGGGGTCAGGCACTTTTTTTGCCAGTGCCAACCAGACTTGCTCTAGCGTCAGATTCCAAGGTTTGGCTTTGCGTGAGTAAGCGATGACAATGCCATCGTAGCCAATTTTAATCTCAACAATGTCTTTCACTCCATTTTTTTGGCAACGTTCGAATTCCGATGGCTTGATCCGGCGGGAAGCGTCCTCGATATCGGGATGTTTGACCCCAACCCCTTCGCAAAAAAGCTTCATCCCACCACCAGTACCGGTGGATTCTACCTTGGGAGTAGGGAACTTGGTGGCTTTGCCAAAGTGTTCGGCCACAGTGGTGGTGAAAGGATAAACCGTCGAAGAGCCGACCGCGTAGATGTAATCTCTTCCGGCAGCCTGGAGGTTGAAGGCCAGCGCAGCCAGCAGAATTAAGGAGAATCCTGACCATTTCATAGGTGCTTTCCTCTTAAGTTCAACAATAAGAAATCATGCACAACAATAAGGATTTATAACACGAAAAATGTTACGGCAATGTGACAAGGCGATGGAATTTATCCTGATTGGCATGGAATGCCGTTGTTTTAATAAACAGAAAGTTTAAAAAAAGAAAATAATCCTCTCCGCTCAGCTTGTATTCATGTTTCTTGTTTCGTGTTAGATTTATTTTTTCTGGGGGCGTGGTATTTTTTGTCAAAAAACGTTAACTTGCTCGCAACACCTTTTCGGGTGAACGACTAGGATGTCCCATGGATGAAACGAAAAATATGATGGAGGTTATGGATGAAGCAATGGGATCGAAAGCTATGGATGGTGATTGGATTTGTGAGCTTTTTTAGTGGATGCTCATTGGCGGAGGTAAAGGATTTACAAGCAGTCAGGTGGGGTTCAGAGATCGTTTTCAGAGCTCAATTTAGCCCACAACATTCCCATAAGCAGGTTTTTATCGATGCCGATGGCGATACCTCGACAGGCTATCCGGTGGGCGGTATCGGCGCTGATTACTTGATTGAAGATGATTGGTTTTACCGGTATCAGGGAAGGGGCTGGCGCTGGGATTTTATAGCGGAAGTTCCCATGTCCGAAAATAATGGTCAATCTGTTTGGCGGGTTCCTGCCAAGCTAATCTTTCCGTCCGGGCCGCTATCAATAATTTTTTCGGGTATCGACGACTGGGATTCGCCTGAGCTTTCTTCCGTAATCCGCAGCGGTGAGGCGGTGCTGGTCAGCCATGCGTTGACGCCTTACCAAATGCGAACCCGGCGAGGGAGCGAAAGCGATCAAGGTTTGGATGCCCTGGCCACTAAGGATCAGTCGGGTACCCAGGATAAGTGGGATGACTATATCGAATTCTATCCCGGTGATAAGGGTTACGCGGGCCAGTTCTATTTGAGGCTGCCCAAAGAGGTTAAGGCACGGGATATTATTCACCTCAAGGTCGTCACTAATTACCGGGGCGAACGCAAGAAATACCAGCGCTGGATCTGGAAAATCTATGACTTCAAAGAAAGTCGTTGGCAAATCATAGGAGATAATGGCAGGGCGCCCAATTGGCACTGGAAGTCGTTCACTTTCCCGGTGAACGGCACCCCCTCTCATTACTTCGCTTCAAACGGCCTCGCTAAACTGCGTTATGAAACCTCAAAAGATGTGGATAACAGCCAGCTGGATTTGCTGAAACTGGTGGTGGATTCCATTTCTTCAGATACACAAGAAGATTCGCCGCAACCTGATCCAGAAGAAGGCTCAACACCTTCACAACCGGAAAATCCAGGTTCAGAAGGAAATGATTCAGAACCACCGCAACCGCCCGGACTTCCCGGTGAGTCTTCCCGGTGGATTCCCAGGCCAGGCATGAGTTGGCAATGGCAACTCAGCGGTAAGATTGAAACTTCTGTCGATGCCGATATCTTTGATGTGGATTTGTTTGATACACCCCGAGAGACCATTGACTTACTCCATGCCAAAGGCAGGAAAGTAGTCTGTTATTTCAGCGCGGGCACCTATGAGAATTGGCGCCCGGATAAGTCGAAATTTCCTGACGATGTCATTGGCAGACGGTTGGAAGACTGGGAGGGCGAATCCTGGCTGGATATTCGCCAGATAGATGTATTGCGGCCGATTTTAGCGGCCAGAATGGATTTGGCGAAAGAAAAGCACTGCGACGGTGTGGAGCCCGACAACGTTGATGGTTACGACAATAAAACTGGTTTTCCCTTAAAAGCCGAAGACCAAATCCGCTTCAACCGGATGTTGGCGGAAGAAGCCCATAAACGGGGGCTGCCCATTGCGCTTAAAAATGCCCTGGGATTGATAGAAGCGTTGGAAGGCCACTTTGATTGGGCGCTTAACGAGCAATGTTTCCAATACGATGAATGTGAAATGTTGCAGCCCTTTCTGGATGCGGGCAAGGCAGTATTGGGCGTTTCCTATGTGAGTAAAGGCAAGGCTGGTAAGATCTGCCGCAAGGCCAATCAAATGGGTTTCAGCTGGTTGATCAAAAGGTGGGATCTGGATGCCTGGCGGATGGATTGCCGGAATTATGATTAAAAGCCCATCCCTGCATCACAGAGGCTGCCGCCTTATGTTCAGACTTGTAGCCTCCATGTGGCTATCCAATTGAGGTAGGGTGCGCTTTGCGCACCATGGGTTGGTGTATGGAATGCACCCTACTGGTGGACTATTCAGCAGGCTCATTTCCCTTAATGGATTTGGCGATGACTCTTTCCCGTTGATAAACCAGCACCGCGGAGGTCCGCAAAGCAGCCAGCACCAACAGTAATGCGCTGAGGGAAAGAATCAATTCCACCGTCAATTGCTGCCTGAAAAGCCCGATCATGATGTCCCTGAGCACGGAAACGATCGCGGCGTCGGTAATGAAAGTCAGCCGCAGCCGGTGGACATGGAAATATTCCGCGAGGGAACGGGACAGTTCTATCAACACGAACAGCGACAGCACATCGGTAATCAAATCAATGTAACTGCCTGTTACCGTGCCTTGTTGAAGCAGGGGGTAGAGGTGCAGGAAAAGTTTGCCGGTACCCAGCAAAATAGCCAGGGACAAAAAACCCAGCATGAGGGCGAAAATAATATCGGTAAAGCGAAAAAAATAGCGCAGGGCTATTTGACTGAATCCCTTCAACCTTCCAACGCCTTGTCCACAATTTCAAACAAATCTCTCGACAACTCGGGCGCCTGGCGAATCCTTTGCAATTGTTCCCGCATGAGCTGTTGACGGGTTGGATCATAGCGTTGCCAGGATGCCAGCGGTGTTGCCAGGCGGGCGGCGACTTGGGGATTGATGCGATCGAGCTTGAGCAGGTAATCAGTGAATAGCCGGTAGCCGCTGCCGTCAATAGCGTGAAAGTGAATCGGGTTTTGGCGGGAGAAAACCCCTAGAACCGCCCGCACCCGATTGGGGTTTTTCAGATCAAAATCTCGGTGGGCAAGCAGTGTCTTAATCCGCGCCAATGCGCCAGGCAAGGGAGAGCCTGCTTGGATGGCAAACCACTTGTCAATGACCAGCGCCTCATCTCGCCATTGTTGATAAAAGCTTTCCAGGCAGGTTTCTTGCTGGGGATGAGGATGATGGGCGATGGACTTGAGGGCTGCCAGTTGATCGGTCATATTTCTAGCCTGCTGAAACTGCGCCAAGGCAAGCTGCTGGGTCGCCGGGGTAGCTAATGTGGCCAGATAACCCAAACAGGCGTTTTTGAGCCGCCTGCGGCCTATGGCAACCGCATCGGTATGCAAGGCTTGCTCCGGTGAGTGATGGTTTTGGTAACAGCTGAGAAAATCCTCTTCCAGCATCTTTGCAAGAAATTGCCGGGTGCCTTCGCGGGAATGGAAAATACCTTCCACATCAATCACTTCCATTTGCTCCGCCAGATAGTCATATTCCGGCAGCGTCAACAGTAATGCAGTGTAGGACAGATCGTCCAGGGGGGATTGAAGGAGCAATTGCCTGCCTTCCACCAGACGTGGATCTTTTGCCGGTTGGCGTTGACCTACTTGTTGCAAAATCAATTGCGAGGCCAAAATTTGGCCGGCATCCCAACGATTAAAAGTATCGGTGTCATGACGCCAGAGGAAATACCAGTCTTCCAAAGGACGCTGCATATGCAGTTTAACCGGCGCGGAAAAGCCACGCAGTATCGATACGACCGGGAATTTGGGGATATTGATGAATTGAAAGGATTGTTCCGGTTCGGTCAACGTCAATACCCGGCAGGTGCCGCCTGCGGTTTGTTCGCCGGCTAATTGCAGGGGAATTTCCATGCCATCCGGATCGAGCAAGCCCAAACGCAGGGGAATGGGCAGAGGTTTTTTGTGGGGCTGGCCCGGCGTGGGCGGGCAGGATTGCCGGCAATAAAGGGTCAGAGTTTGAGTTTCTGAATCGTAATTGGTGTCGATGGATACATTGGGCGTGCCGGCTTGAGTGTACCAGCGCATGAACTGGGATAGATCGGTTTGGTTGGCGTCCGCCATCGCCTGCACGAAATCCTCGCAAGTAATCGCGTGGCCGTCATGACGCTCGAAATAAAGGTCCATGCCTCGGCGAAAGCCTGCTTCGCCTAGGAGGGTATGGAGCAGCCGCACCACTTCGGCGCCTTTTTCATATACCGTCATGGTATAGAAGTTGTTGATTTCCAGATAGGAATCGGGACGCACGGGATGGGCCAGGGGGCCTTCGTCTTCGGGAAATTGACGGGTGCGCAAAAGATTGACGTCCTCAATCCGGCGTACCGCGGGCGAACCCTCATCGGCGCTGAATTGCTGTTCGCGGAAGACGGTGAGCCCTTCCTTCAAGCTCAATTGAAACCAGTCGCGGAGGGTGATCCGGTTGCCGGTCCAGTTGTGGAAGTATTCGTGGCCCACCACCGCCAGAATATGTTCATAATCGTCATCGGTGGCGGTTTCGGGCCGGGCCAATATGTATTGGGTATTGAAAAGGTTGAGGCCCTTGTTTTCCATGGCTCCCATGTTGAAATGGCTGACCGCGACGATCATGTAACGGTCCAGGTCATATTCACGGCCGTATTTAAGTTCGTCCCAGCGCATGGCCCGTTTGAGGCTGTCCATGGCATGGGCACATTTGTTCAGATCCTGGCTTTCCACGTAGATTTCCAGGAGAGCCTCGCGCCCGGACTGGGTGGTAAAGGTATCGGTGACTTTTTCCAGATCGCCCGCCACCAGGGCGAATAGATAACTGGGTTTGGGAAAAGGATCGTGCCAGAGGGCGTAATGCCTGCCATCTTCCAGATCGCCTTGTTTCTCAAGATTGCCGTTGGCCAGCAGCACCGGATAGCGTTTTTTATCCGCCCGCAGGGTGACGGTATAACGGGCCATCACATCGGGGCGGTCTGGGAAAAAGGTGATTCGGCGGAAACCTTCCGCCTCGCACTGGGTGCAAAGAATATCATGGGAAACGTAAAGCCCTTCCAGGCGAGTGTTCTCCCGGGGGTGAATAACGACTTCGGTTTCCAGAACAAATTGCTCGGGAACATCGGGTATCACCAGTTTCTCGTCTTCCTGACGATATTGCTGGCCGGTCAACGCCTTGCCATTCATTTTGATGGTGTGTAGTTGCAAGTCCTCACCATTGAGCTCGAGTGGGGGATTTTTTTCTTGGAGCGCGGGGCTGCGGCGTAGAGACAGTAGACTATGGACTCTGGTATCAACAGGGTCCAGATCAAAGGTTAGCTTTACCTCATCCACCAAATAGGCGGGCGGGTGGTAATCTTTCAGGTGAATGGGTTTTGCAGTCACTTCACGAGTCATGGTCCCTCCAAGCACTATAGGCCAGTAACCCCCAGGCCGCTATAAATGCCAGGCCGCCCAATGGGGTAATCATTCCCAGCCAGCCGAAGCCAGTCAATACCAGCAGATACAAACTGCCGCTGAATAAAACAATGCCGGCAATCATCAACCGGGCGCTCCAATGCCAAGCGGCGGAAGGCCGGGAGTAAAGGGCGATTAATCCCAGCCCCAGCCCGTGCCACATCTGGTAATTTACCGCAGTATGCCAAACCGAGAGCATGTTGGGGGTTAAAGTCGCTTTCAGAGCGTGAGCGCCAAAGGCACCCGTGACAACTGCCAATCCGGCAAATAGTGCCGCAAGGGCAAACAAACGGCTATTCATCCTATTACCCAAGGGGCGAGACGCCAAATAACTTGGCATGGCCGTGTAAAAAACCAGCATAAAGCACCAAAGCCAGAACAATCCGCCACCAGCCCAGTTCTTGCCAATTCAACTGCTGGCGCTTTTCCAGAATCGCCTGAAACGGAATTCGGGAGGTTTTGGCGACAAATTCCTGCCATGCATCACCGTATTGTTGTTCGCGTTTTTTATCTATCAAATAGGTTCCGAAGACCGCCAGTATCAAAAAGGTGCTAAAAAAGATCAATGCCGCCAGATCGCCATTGGCGAGCAGATGCAGCAGAGCCCACAAGGCAATGCCCCAAAGCATGGGGTGACGGGTAATCCGAAGAACCCCGCCAGGTTCGATATGAGCTTGTAAAGTCTCTTCCTGGCCCAAGCGAGTGGGGTTTTTGGTGGTAAGTCCGGCAATAATGAAGAAAAACGCCAATGGCATCAAAAGCACTGCCAGATATCTAAATACAGCAGGCTGTCCCCACAGGGCAACGTAGGGAGCCTGGCGCCAGGCATAGACCAGCCAGATGATTCCGAGTAACGCCAAGCTGGCAAAGGCGATACGATAAGGGATTGGGCCGATTCTATCTATGATTTTTTGACGCAAAGGCGTTGCGGCAATACCAAAATGCAGCCCCAGAAAAAAAAGGGAAGCCAAGGTTAATTGCAACATTTTTATTTCCTCCCGTGAATTATTGTTCCTGCAACCTCGGTATCAACTCTACCAGATTACAAGGCCGGGTGCGGTAATCCAATTGGGCTTGAATAATATTATCCCAAGCCGTGGCGCAGGCGTTGCGCGAGCCGGGCAAACAGAAAATGTACGTGCCATTGGCGACTCCCGCAATGGCACGGGACTGAATGGTGGAAGCGCCGATTTCCTGATAGGAGATACTGCGGAAGACTTCGCCAAAGCCGTCCAGGGTTTTATCCAAGAGTGGCATGATAGCCTCAGGCGTGCCGTCACGACCCGTGACCCCGGTGCCCCCGGTGGTCAACACCACTTGAACTTCGGGGTTGGCAATCCAAACGGACACCACAATGCGGATCTGGTAAATGTTGTCAGGAACGATGATTTTATCGGCCACCCGGTGCCCGGCTTTTCGAATCCGATCGCATAAGAGCTTGCCGGAACTGTCGGTTTCTTCGGTGCGGGTATCGGAAACCGTCAGCACCGCAACGTCAAGAGGGATGAAAGGTCGTTTGGACATAATAGGAGATTGGCAGTTGTCAAAGGAAAGAGTATGCTACGGAAAAAATTTCCATGGCAAGTAGAATCTTCAGAAATTATGGCGCGAGTATTTCAAATCCCCCTCAACGAACACCCGGAAATTCTCCTAAACAAAGCCCAGCAAATGGCGCTGGCCAATCAAGTCCATTTTATCGCTGATCAGGTGGAAGGCCATTTTTCAGGCAAAGGGCTGGAAGGCACTTACCGTTTCGAAAATGAAATGATAATCGTCAATGTTGCTAAAAAACCACCATTTATTACCTGGAATATGGTGGAGAAGATGTTGCAGAAGTTTTTTGCATAAATGTTCACCGCAGAGACGTAGAGTTTAAAGAAACCGGGCTTAGCCTAAAATTAATTTTCTCTATGCTCTCCGTATCTCTGCGGTGAGACCCTACACCTTGCGGTAAATCTCCGCCCCGGTTTCCAGGAACTCCTTCGACTTCTCCTTCATCCCCAATTCGATCTCCTGCTCGGCGTAGTCACGCACTTCCTGGCTGATCTTCATGGAGCAGAAGTGGGGGCCGCACATGGAGCAGAAGTGGGCTACCTTGGCCGACTGCTGAGGCAGGGTTTCGTCGTGGAATTCCCGGGCCTTTTCCGGGTCGAGGCTGAGGTTGAATTGGTCCAGCCAGCGGAACTCGAAGCGGGCCTTGGACAGGGCGTTGTCGCGGTACTGGGCCGCCGGATGCCCCTTGGCCAGATCGGCGGCGTGGGCGGCGATCTTGTAGGTGACGATGCCTTCGCGCACGTCTTCCTTGTCCGGCAGTCCCAGGTGTTCCTTGGGGGTGACGTAACAGAGCATCGCTGTGCCGTACCAGCCGATGTTGGCGGCGCCGATGGCGGAGGTGATGTGGTCGTAGCCGGGGGCGATGTCGGTCACCAGCGGCCCCAGGGTGTAGAAGGGGGCCTCGTAACACTCGGCCAGTTCCTTGTCCACGTTCTCCTTCACCAGATGCAGCGGCACGTGGCCGGGGCCCTCGATCATCACCTGGACATCGTGCTTCCAGGCGATCTGCGTCAGTTCCCCCAGGGTCTTGAGTTCGGCGAACTGGGCCTCGTCGTTGGCGTCGGCGATGGAGCCGGGGCGCAGGCCGTCGCCGAGGGAGAAGGCGACGTCGTAGGCCTTCATGATCTCGCAGATTTCCTCGAAGTGGGTGTAGAGGAAGCTCTCCTGATGATGGGCCAGGCACCACTTGGCCATGATCGAGCCGCCGCGGGAGACGATGCCGGTGACCCGGCTGGCGGTCAGCGGGATGTAGGCCAGGCGCACGCCGGCGTGGATGGTGAAGTAGTCGACCCCCTGTTCGGCCTGTTCGATCAGGGTGTCGCGGAAGATCTCCCAGGTCAGCTCCTCGGCCTTGCCGTCCACTTTCTCCAGGGCCTGATAGATGGGCACGGTGCCGACCGGGACCGGCGAGTTGCGGATGATCCACTCGCGGGTTTCGTGAATGTGCTTGCCGGTGGACAGGTCCATGACGGTGTCGGCGCCCCAGCGGATTGCCCACAGCATCTTCTCCACCTCTTCCTCGATGTCGGACACCACCGGCGAATTGCCCAGGTTGGCGTTGACCTTGACGAGGAAATTGCGGCCGATGATCATCGGCTCCGATTCCGGGTGGTTGACGTTGGCCGGGATGATGGCCCGTCCCGCCGCCACTTCCTGGCGCACGAACTCGGGGGTGATTTCCTCGGGCAGATCGGCGCCGAAAGGCTGGCCCTTGTGAATCCGCTGGCCATAGGCTTCCTTCATCGCCTGGAGGTTCTGGTTCTCGCGGATGGCGATGAATTCCATTTCCGGGGTGATGATGCCGCGTTTGGCATAGTGCATTTGGGAGACATTGGCGCCGGATTTCGCGCGGCGGGGAGCCTTTAGGTTTGGAAAACGCAGATGGGCGGTATCGTCATCGTGGAGGCGCTGGCGGCCGTATTCCGAACTTAAGTCGGGTAGTTCTTCGGTATCGCTCCGTTCTTCTATCCACTTGGCGCGCAGCGGCGGCAAGCCCGAGGTCAGGTCGATTTCCAGGTCTGGATCGGTATAGGGGCCGGAAGTGTCATAGACATAAACCGGTGGATTCTCCACCGGGCCTTGCTGGGTTTGGGTCGGCGATTGGTCGATACGGCGCATGGGTATTTTAAGATCTGGCCGGGACCCTGTCAGATAAATCTTAGTGGAAGCGGGGAAGGGCTTGATGGCGGCCTTTTTGGCTTGGACGCTCTGCTGGAATTGTTCTGGAACGGCGCTCATTAGGTCTCTCCTAGCAATGAGGCGCAGGGACAGACCCGAGCTTCCCTACGCCGGTATTAACCGGAATCAGGTTCAAAGGGTGTCTCTCAGCACCGAGTCGGGTCAGTCGGCGCACCCCTAGCCCATTTATGGTAAAAGCTAAAGCATCGGCTGCAGTTTTGCAAGCGCAATTCATAGAGAAATACTCGGGAATTTTGTCCTTGGCAGATTAGGATAGATGATATTCCCGGGTTCCAGATAGATTCTCTGATGAGAGATTTCTCCTTATGTATTTTGTTGATTGGGTAATGATGCTACAATCCACCCATCAAAGAGAACCACTTGCACACTTAGTGCCTTATCCAGCCCAATGACTGCAGACTCTGCCGAACAGAAGCGCTCTCCTGTTGTAGAAATCAAGGGGGGCTCTGTCACTCTGCCGATCGTCAAGTTGTTGGGTACGGATATCACAGCAATCGTTACCCAGCTCAAGCAAAGAGTAAAGCAGTCCCCTGACTTTTTCCGCAGCGCTCCGGTAATGATAGATGCGACAGCGTTGGAAGAAGACGCCTTAATTGATTTAGCGGCCTTGGTGGAGCATTTGCGGGGATTTGAGATGGTGCCCATGGGTATTCGTGGGGGCGGGCCGGATTTGCGGGAGGTCGCGACATCTTTGAAGCTAGCCTTACTCAGTCAGTCATCGGCGCCGGAAGTTCAGCCGCAAAAACCGCCATCTCCCAGACCTGAAAAAAAAGCGCCTAAGCCTGTGGCTTCTGTGCCGGCCACTTCGTTATTGATCGACCAACCGGTACGTTCCGGGCAACGGGTTTACGCCAGAAACTGCGATCTCATCGTCACCGCTCCGGTAAGTTACGGTGCGGAAATTATCGCCGATGGCCATATCCATGTATATGACACTTTGCGGGGGAGAGCGCTAGCGGGGGTGCAAGGCGATACTCATTGCCGGATTTTTTGTCACGATTTACAAGCAGAATTAATATCCATTGCAGGCCACTACCGCATTAGCGAGGACCTGGATGAAAAAGTCCAGGGCAGGCCAGTACAGATTCGCCTGCAGGATACCACTTTGATCATTGATGAAATTTGAAGATAGAGAGTAGGAGGGACATTTGTGGCGAGAATTATTGTAGTCACCTCGGGTAAGGGTGGCGTCGGCAAGACAACCACCAGCGCGGCTCTGGCGATGGGGTTGGCTTTGCGGGGGCACCGAACGGCGGTGGTCGATTTTGACGTTGGTCTGCGTAACCTTGATTTAATCATGGGATGCGAAAGGCGGGTCGTTTATGACTTTATCAACGTGATTAATGAGGAAGCTTCGCTTCGCCAGGCTTTGATCAAGGACAAACGCTGCGAGGATCTATATATTTTGCCGGCCTCCCAAACCCGCGATAAAGATGCTTTGAGTAAAGAAGGGGTTGGAAAGGTATTGGAGGAATTGTCACAAGATTTTGATTATGTCATTTGTGACTCGCCCGCTGGCATAGAAAAGGGTGCTTTTCTGGCCATGTATTATGCCGATGACGCCATTGTCTGCACAAATCCTGAAGTATCTTCCGTGCGGGATGCGGACAGGATGATTGGCATTCTTGCCAGTAAATCCCGCCGCGCTGAGTTAGGCGAAGTGCCGGTGACGGAACATTTACTCCTGACTCGCTATTCTCCAGAACGGGTGAAAAAGGGCGAAATGCTATCGGTGGATGATGTGCTGGAAATTTTGGCTCTGCCTTTATTGGGCGTGATTCCAGAATCTCAAGCGGTTCTGAGTGCATCCAACGAGGGGATCCCCGTTATCTTGGATGAAAAAAGCGATGCTGGGCAGGCCTACCAGGACGCGGTTTCCCGCTATCTGGGAGAGGAGTTACCGCACCGCTTTATCACTGAGAAAAAAGGTCTGTTTGGCCGATTGTTTGGAGGGTGAAATCATGGGGCTATTAGATTATTTCCGCGCTACGCGTCCCAAGAGCGCGCAAACTGCCAAAGAACGTTTGCAAATTCTGGTGGCTCATGAAAGGAGCATGCAGGGGGCGCCCAGTTTTTTGCCTAAAATGCAGCAGGAAATCCTGGCGGTCATTCGCAAATATGTGCAAGTAGACCAGGATGCGGTCACGGTGAATATGGAACAAGATGAAGATCGTGAAATTCTCGAGGTCAATATCGTTTTATCCGAGGATAGTTTGGAAGCATCCGGAGAAACGGTATAAAGAAGGCATTGATTTTTTAGTCGTTGATCAGCAAGTAAAAAGGGGAGAAACGAATGGCTACTCCACAGAACAAGCCGGCGCCAAAACCTCAGAAAAAAAGCCCTTCGGCAGCCAAGGCTGATGTTAAAGCTGCAAAATTGTCAAAGGGCGAGGAAATTGGTGAAGCGGCGGGCAAGGTTTGGCAATGTCTCAACAAATTAGGAGACGTATCGCCTTCCAAGCTTGCTTCTGAAACCGGTCTGAGCACGAAAGAAGTCCAAAGAGCAATAGGCTGGCTTGCGCGCGAAGGAAAGCTTATCATTGAGAGTGACGGACGCACTGAGGTTTTCAGACTCTCATAGAACTTCAGCACGCTCCGCGATAGCAATAAATTATTATGGAAACAGGAGGAGCGGTTATGTGGAAAAAAATCAGTTTAGCGATTGCGTGTACATTGTGTTTAACAAGCACCACAGTGTGGTCGGCCAGTGATGAGGATGTGAAAGACGCGGGTAATGTCCGCATCAAAATCCGACCTGCCCAGCCAGGCCAAGGTGGTATGGGAGGACCCGGCATGGGTGGCCCGGGAATGGGTGGCATGGGTATGCAAGGCGGTGGCCCCGGCATGGCTATGCCAGGTGGAGGGATGATGATGCAGATGCATCAAAAAACCATGGAACGGTTACAGGCTATTGAAACCAAAGTAGATCACCTGGCCAACGAACTTGATCATATTCTCGAGGAACGTGAAAGAAAGCACGAGGAGAAAAAAGAGAAGAAAACCGAAAAGCACAAGCAAGTAATGGATCAGCTGGCAGAATTAGAATCCAAGCTCGAACATTTGAGTAAAGAAATTGATCATATGTATAAAGAGCAGGAAAAGGAATCCCATGAGCTTTTGGAAGCACTCGGAAAGAAGATTGAACATATTTTGAAAGAGCAGGAACAGGAAACCCATCAATAAACATTGCTTAATGAGTGACTGCCAACGCCCCGCATTGTCGGGGCGTTTTTGTTTCCGCGCCATTACCTCTACAATCTGTCTCAAATTCAGCCGTTGTGGAGAGCGTTATCTTCAATAATCTGTTTATTCGCCAGTTTTTATCGAGCTGCCTGGATTTGGCGCCGGTCATGGTGGTTGTCATTGGGTTTCAATTGGCGGTGATCCGTCAGCCACTACCCGATGCCCTGGACATGATCACTGGCACTTTAATGATTGTCTTGGGGTTGACTTTGTTTGTTCAGGGACTGGAGCAAGCCTTATTCCCCCTTGGCGAATCCATGGCCTATGCCTTTGCCCGTAAGGGCAGCTTGCCTTGGCTGCTTGCTTTTGCCTTTGCCCTGGGGTTTTCGACGACCGTGGCCGAACCTGCGTTGATCGCGGTGGCGGACAAAGCAGCGGAAGTTGCGGCTTTGGGCGGAATGATTGAGGATAGCGAATCCAGTCGCCACAGTTACGCACTCGGATTGCGTTTGACCGTTGCGCTGGGGGTGGGTTTTGCCATTGTTATCGGCGTCATACGGATTATCAAAGGCTGGCCGCTGCATTATTTAATGATTCTGGGGTATTTGGGGGTCGTCATTATGACTGTTTTTGCTCCCCCGGAAATTATTGGCGTGGCCTATGATTCCGGTGGTGTCACTACCTCCACCATTACCGTGCCCCTGGTGACTGCGCTGGGGGTGGGTCTGGCCAGTGCCATTAAAGGGCGCAATCCGGTAGTGGATGGGTTTGGTTTGATTGCTTTTGCTTCGTTGACACCTATGATTTTTGTCATGGTTTATGGGCTGATTTTGTAATGAAGCTGGTGTGGATTCTGTGGCAATCTCTTCGGGATATTCTTCCCATTGCCGCCACCATTGTGGTTTTTCAGGTGCTGGTTATTCGCCGCCCTATTCCCCATCTTGGCCGGTTGCTGGCGGGATTTACTTATGTGGTATTGGGAATGGCACTGTTTCTGCAAGGGTTGGATATGGCGCTATTTCCTTTGGGGGAACTCATGGCCACCCAGCTGACCAGCGGGGATTTTATCCCTTCCCAAGGGGCCGATGCAGGGGATTATTTCTGGGTCTATTTATTTGCCGCCAGTATTGGCTTTGCCACGACCCTGGCGGAACCTTCCCTGCTAGCGGTGGCAATCAAGGCCCAGGAGATTTCCGGCGGAGGCATTAATGCCTGGGGGTTACGCTTGGCGGTATCGGTTGGGGTTGCTTTTGGCATTGCGCTGGGGACTTATCGAATTGTCACCGGCGGTCCATTGTATTTATACATTGTCATAGGTTATGTAATTGTTATTATTCAAACGTTATTTGCGCCTAAATTAATTATAGGGTTGGCGTACGATTCCGGCGGGGTGACAACCTCCACTGTAACCGTGCCGCTGGTGACTGCCTTGGGGTTGGGTTTGGCATCCTCGGTGCCGGGCCGTAATGTTCTGTTAGACGGGTTTGGCCTGATTGCGTTTGCCAGCTTGTTTCCCATAGTGGCGGTATTAGGTTATGCGCAATTTGCTGCTTGGTTTGGAAAAGATGAGGAATAGAGAGAATGCGTTTTAAACTGATCGTGGTTTTTGTGGAAGACGATAAAACCGATTTGGTGTTAAAAACCGCCCGGGATTACGGCGCCACGGGCGCGACTGTGATTACCAATGCCCGGGGGGAAGGTATGCACCGGCCGAAAACCTTTTTGGGACTGACTTTGGAAACCCAAAGGGATGTGGTGTTGATGCTGGTGGAAGAACATCTGAGCCGGTCAATTTTAGAGGCGATCGCCAAGGTGGCTGAATTCGATGTCTCCCCGGGTACCGGGATTGCCTTCCAAATCGATGTGGAAGATGCTGTAGGAGTGCGCCATCAAGTGGAAAAGCTGACGCCTTTGATTGAGGAGGAGATTTGACATGCGGGACAGAAAAAGACCATTAATCCGGGTTCGGGACATCATGCGGACCGATTTTGGCACCATTGAAGGGATTGCCACGATTGACGAGGCGCTGCGAAAAATGAAATCGCTGAAAACTTCGGTGCTGGTGGTAGAAAAACGCCACGCCGATGACGAGTATGGGCTTATTACTTCTGGCGATATCGCCCGTCATGTTTTGGCCAAAGACCGCTCTCCCGACCGGGTCAACGTTTATGAAATCATGTTGAAACCGGTCATCTCCGTCCATCCCAACATGGACATCCGCTACTGTTCCCGGCTGTTCGCCCATTATGATTTAGTACGGGCGCCAGTGATCGAAGAATGCAAGGTCATCGGCATGGTCAGCCCCAACGCTTTGGTATTGGACGGCTTGTATCAGCTTCTATGATGATTTAACCTTCCTTCAAGCGAACCGCCAGGACGTCGCATTTTGCATGGAGGATGACACTGGAAGCGGTTGATCCCAGCAGCACGCCGAGCCCGCGGCGGCTGTGGGAACCCAAGACGATTAAATCGACGTTTTCCTCTTCGGCTACCCGGACAATCTCGAACTTAGGGCTGCCTACTTCCACCCAGCGCCGGTTTTCCGGGATGCCCAGTTTTTCCCCGATCTGATCCAGCTTTTCCTTGGCCGCGGCAATCAATTGTTCCGTGATATTGACATCAAAAGGGATGATGGGGCCGTAGATGGAATCGGTGACCGGCAGATTATCCACTGAGTGCAACACGCTCAATTGGGCCTGGTAGCGGTCTGCCAAATCCTTTGCCCGCTGCGCTACCAGTTCACCGTGTTCTGAAAAGTCGGCGGCTAACAGGATGTGTTTATAAGGTTCCATTGGTAGACTCCTTAATGAATCAGTAGAGAATAATTAGGATCATATCAAAAGCAGGAAGGGATATGCGCATTTGCTTGACTATAAAGTCCCGTTGATGGCATCCAGCTTTTCTTCCGCCGCCATCCAGCGTTCTTCCGCCAACTGTAGTTGTTTATCAATTTCGCCCTTTTCCAGTAACAATGCTTGTAAACGTTGCTTTGCCTCGGGCTGGTAAAGGGAAGGATCGGCCAATTGCTGCTCGAATTTATCTTTGGCAGCCGTCAATCGCTCGACTTCTTCTTCTGCCTTGGCCAGAGCTTGTTTCAGGGGGCGCAGTTGCTGCCGCCGTTTGGCTTCTTCCCGGCGCAGATCCCGGCGGGAAAGCGCAGGGGTTTCAGATTGAGCCGAAGTGCCACGGTTGCGTTGCTCCAATAGCCAGCGGCGGTAATCTTCCAGATTACCGGAATAAGGTACCGCGTGGCCGTTGGCTACCAGCCAATAGTCGTCAGTGACGCAACGTAACAAGTGCCGGTCGTGGGAGACCAGAATCAAGGCGCCTGGGTAGTCCTGCAAAGCCAGGGTAAGAGCATGGCGCATTTCAATATCCAGGTGGTTGGTAGGTTCGTCCAATAGCAGTAAATTGGGTTTTTGATAGACGATTAGCGCCAGCACCAGTCGGGCTTTTTCCCCGCCGGAGAAAGTCTCAACCGGTGTGGTGGCCCGCTCACCGCTGAAGCCGAATCCCCCAAGAAAGCTACGCAATTTTTCTTCTCTGGCCTGGCGGTCGAGTAGCTGGAAATGCACAAGGGCGGTTTGCCGGGGGACTAATTGTTCCAGTTGATGTTGGGCGAAGTAGCCGATCTTGAGTTGATCGGCGGTTTCCTTGCTGCCAACCAACGGGGAAATCTCGCCCGCCAGGGTTTTGATTAAAGTGGATTTGCCGGCACCGTTAGGCCCCAATAATCCTAGCCTGTCGCCCGGCCCCAGCGTTAAATTGACCTCCCTTAAAATAGTGGTTTCCCCATAACCCAATCTGGCATTTTCCAGCCGCACTAAGGGAAAAGACAGATATTCCGGGCGGGGCAAGCGGAAATGGAAGGGAGAGTCCACATGGGCCGGAGCGATTTCCGCCAGTCTCTCCAGGACTTTAATGCGGCTTTGTACTTGTTTGGCTTTCGTGGCCTTGGCGCGGAACCGGTGGATGAATTGCAGCAAATGGTCCTTTTCCCGTTGCTGTTTGCGGTAGGCTGCTTGCTGTTGGGCTAGGGCTTGGGCGCGGAGTTTTTCAAAGGCGGAGTAGTTGCCGGTATAGTGTTTGATGCGGCCTTGTTCCAAGTGCAAAATGTGGTCGCAAATCTGATCGAGAAAATCCCGGTCGTGGGAAATGAGCAGTAACGTGCCGGGATAGGTTTTCAGCCATTCCTGGAGCCATATCACCGCGTCCAGGTCGAGGTGATTGGTAGGTTCATCCAATAGTAATAAATCAGAACGGCACATCAAGGCCTTGGCTAAATGCAGGCGCATGCGCCAACCGCCGGAAAAATCCTCAACTTTTTTTTCCAAATCAGAATTGGCAAATCCCAGGCCATTAAGGAGGCGGGCAGCTTTGGCTTTTGCCTGATAACCGCCGATGGCTTCTAGTCGGGCGTGGAGTTCGGCTTGAAGGATGCCGTCGCCGTTTTGTTCGGCCTTTCGGAGTTGGGTTTGCAGTGCCCGCAGTTCTTTGTCGCCATCGAGCACGTAATCCAGCGCTTGGCGATCCAGATCGGAGACTTCCTGGGTTACGGAAGCGATGGTCAAATCCGGTGGCATCTGCAGGTGACCGCTGTCAGGGGAAAGCTCCCCGAGAATCAGTCCCAACAGACTGGATTTCCCGGTGCCATTGGCGCCGACCAGTCCGGTCCGGTCACCGCGTTGCACCGTAAAAGTGGCGTGTTCAAACAGCAACCGCCCGCCCCGGCGGAGAGAAACCTCGTGAAAACTAAGCATTTAGATAACGGTTTTTTAGTTGAATGTAATGCTGGGCGGAGTATTCAAGGAATACCAATTCGTCATCAGTTAGCGGACGTGAGCGCCGGGCGGGGCTTCCGATATAGAGTGATTGGGCTGCCAGTTGTTTCCCCGGTGGTACCAGCGCGCCTGCGGCCAGAATAATCTTGTCTTCCAGTACCGCGCCATCCATCACAATGGCGCCAATTCCGATCAAGCAAAGATCACCGATGGTGCAACCGTGGATAACCGCCCGATGGCCGATGGTAACCTTTTGACCAATCGTTAATGGATAGCCTCCCGGCGAGTGGGGGCCATCGTGGGTGACGTGCAAGACGCTGCCGTCCTGTACATTGGTGCCAGCACCGATATGAATGTGATTCACATCACCACGGACGACCGCTTGAGGCCAAATGGAAACTTCATCTTCAAGGTGCACATCGCCGATGACGACAGCGCTTTCAGCGATATAAACGCCGCCCCCTGAATAAGGGGTCATATTTCCAAAGGTTTTGCGTGTCAATTCTGTCTCCGTTGCCACTATACTTTAAAAAAGGCTTACCGTGCTTTCCAAGCAGGGAAGGCGAGTCATTAACCTCAAATTTAATTTTACCTAGGGAGTTTTGAAACATGCTGGTTTTCTTGGTTGTCCTCCTTGCTTTGATTATTATCCTGCTTGTCTACGGGATTGTCATATATAACCGGTTGGTGGCATTAAAACACGGGGTTTCCCAAGCCTGGTCCAATATCGATGTGCTTCTCAAACAGCGCCATGACGAACTGCCCAAATTGGTGGAAGTATGTAAGCGCTATATGAAATTTGAACAGGAAACACTGGAGAAGGTCATGCGGGCCAGGGCTAGTGTTTTTCAGGCCCAGCACCAAGGCGATGTGGGGGCGTTGGGTAAAGCTGAAGGGCAGCTCAGGCAGGGGTTGATGAATCTGTTCGCGGTGGCGGAAAGCTACCCGGAACTGAAGGCGGACCAGTCATTTCGCCATTTGGAGATCCGTATCACCGGACTGGAAAATGCCATTGCCGACCGGCGCGAATTCTATAATGAGGCGGTGAATAATAACAACGTCCGCATTGAGCAATTTCCAGATGTACTGATCGCCCGCAAATTGAATTTTCAGCCTTTCAAATTGCTGGAGTTTAACGAAGAAGAGAAAAGCGATGTCAATCTCCAAACCCTATTTGGTTGAAGTAAATTAATGATCGAAGCGTGGTTGCTGCACAGCCCGCCAGTGCATTTCTGGGGATTGATGGTTATATTGGCAGGCGTGGCAATAGGCTCATTTTATACAGCCTTCCGTCGTCTGCGCCGGGTCAGGATAATAGAAGACACGCCAACGGCGAAGATCCGTTCCGCCCACCAAGGGTATGTCGAGCTGGAAGGTTGGGCCCGGATGCTGCCCGGCGAACCTATCTACGCCCCCTTGAGCAATCGTCCTTGTGTCTGGTACGAATATACCATTGAACACAGAGAATCAACGGGATTTGGAAGCCGCCGGCACAGCCATTGGAGCAAAATTGCCCATCAGCGCAGTGATGCCATTTTTGCGCTGGAGGATGCGACAGGGCGGTGCGTCATCGATCCGGATGGAGCGGAAGTCATCCCGGAAAGGGTGCTGACCTGGTACGGCCATGACCGGACGCCTGGAGCGTCTCCGCCTGGCCAAGGGGCGCTCATAGGTCCTTATCGTTTTAGCGAGAAGATTCTGGAACCAGGGAAACCGCTCTACGCTATCGGCTTGTTTACCACGATGGGAGAAGGCGGTGGTAGCGATAGCCTGGAAACAGAAACCCGGGAATTGATTCTCCAGTGGAAGCATGATCAAAATTATCTTTTAAAACGCTTTGATCTCAATCAGGACGGCAAGATAGATGAGAAGGAATGGCGAATTGTGAGAAAGCAAGCCGCCAAAGAGGCGGTTAAACAACGTTTGGAAAAGCCGCCTGAACCCGTAGTGAATTTGTTGAAAAAGCCGTTGGCCAAGGATCAACCCTTTATCCTTTCAGCAATTCCTCAGGACAAACTCATTTCCCGTTTCAGAATCAGTAGCGGATGGATTGTTGGTGTGTTTGTCCTATGTTGCGGGCTATTGGCTTGGGCGCTGAAAGTGAGATTGCACTTGGCATTGGGGTAAAACCGAGTGCTGTCGGGACCACATTAAACGGTTTTTTCCAGCGCGAATAAATCGAATGCTGGCGTCGAGTCGACCAGGGACTTGAGCCAATAATTTTCTACCTTGCCGTTTTGGTGATGCACTTGTACCCATTGGCCTTGCTGCCAGACGAAGGCGGGGCTCAGCAAGCTTGTTGGCCGGCCCAGGGTTGGTTGGGGCGGAATGAGCAGTCCCCACTCACGGCGGAATTCGCCTTGGGCATCGGGGGAGATTTTTAAATTCACGACAACGACATTGATTGCAAAGGTGATAATTTCAATTCCAACTAATAACCCTTGATCCGGGTCTTTTTGCAACCAGCGGATCGCGCCGATTTCCAGATCATCACCGTGATTGAGAACGACTAATAACTCTCCAACCTTGAGTTTGGACAAGGCGTGATCCATCCATATCAGGCAATAGCCTTGGGCGCTTGAATTCAGCAGTTTGCCGGGAAAATGATTTTGTTTATTGTCCTGATCCCTTTGAGCGGGTTTTTCTTGAAGGCCGAAGTCAGGGGTGGAATACATTTGATTCACCAGTCTTTGATAGACATCCCGTTCCATGCCTTCGTAGATTACCTGACCGGTATCAAAAAGTTCGTCACCATCTAAAGGCAGTAGGTCAAAATCCCCAGTAGAGAGGAGATTCTCATCCATGCGCCCGGAAGGTGTTGCCAATAACGACTTGAGATTCTGGTGTATTTTGCCTTCTTTATTGAGTACCGCAATCAAGTCTTCCAGACCCACGACCAATAAACATTCGCTATTTTCTTGCATCCTGCCCCATTTGCGGTGTTTAGGGGCGCCGAGCGAATGGGCGATTTGCAGGGCCAGTTTGCGCGTGGCATTGACTGGCAGGACAGATTTACCAGTAGCAGCCGGTGGATTAGAAATAAATTTAAGAAGCTGTTTGACTACTTCCTGGCAATAAATAAAGCGGCTGCCGATAGATTCTGGATGTTCGACCAACTTAGCCGAGCGCGGCGGGGTAGGGTCATATAGATCGAAATGAAAATAAGCCTTCTTTTGCTGATAACTGGGCTTGGAATGTATCTCTGCAAATTGGGCAAAGGATTGTAAAAATAAATCTATTTGTTTGAGATCCCGCTGCCGAAACCGCTGAGGCGCGCATAAGCTAAACAGAAACAGCCTCAGAAAATGGGCTTGGTTGAAAACTGGCATGTGTGAAGACGGGGTGTTGTCTTCGAATAAATTATCGTATTCAGCCATCTCATAGAGGCGGTATACTTTGCGCCAAAAAGTATCATCCAATGGTTCGTAGACTTGGGCAGACAGAACCTGCACCCGTTGCAGGCTGTCAATCGCTCTGACAAGCGCGGTAGTTTGGTCTGATTTGGAAAGTTCTTTTGCTTTGAGAAAGTCCTTGGCAAAGACGGTGATAAGATAGCCTTCACTGACCTCCTGATAGAGCTCAAGGGCCAACATGGCCTGCAGTTTGCTGTCTTTTGATAAAGGGAGGGCGGTATCGAAAAGAAAATTTTCCAGGCCGTCAACGAGCTGGAGCAAGTAGGGATAATATTCCTCTAGCAACTGGTAGCGAAGGCCCGTAGATAGAACAGTATGGTTCAGCGCTCGGATCTGAGTCAGAATACAGTTACCGGTGTTATGGCAATCCAGCCAGGGCAGCGTGGCTAGCCAATTTCTGAGCGAGTTTGGGTCGGTAAATATAGGTGGGGAGCCATCATTATTAGACACGCGTCATCCTATAAGTGATCAGTTGAGCCAAGGATTCTTTTTGTGCCGGGTTTCCTTGGAAAATCCAAGGCATCCAGCCAGCGTAAACCTTCTTTTCCATCCCAAATTGCAGGCAATCATACCTTTAAAATGCTTTGGGTAGTAACAGTTTCCAAGGTTCTTCAGTAAGTGTAGACGAAGCTGGAAATTAATGAAAAAAGAGAGCCGGCCTGTAAGCCGGGTTCTGTCGAGGGCAATCATTCCTCTACGGCATACGTCGCCACATGCCTTTAGCGATCTACCCGGGAGCTTGTGCGGGCCGCACATGGATTGTTTCCCTCGCTCCCCTATTTGATCTTGCTCCGGGTGGGGTTTGCCGTGCCGCGGATTGTTGCCAACCGCGCGGTGCGCTCTTACCGCACCGTTTCACCCTTGCCTGTACCCGACTGACTACCTTTTCCGATTCTCGAACCAACTAGTCAAGCCTGATTCCAAATACAGGCTGTCGATGTCGGGACTTTTTGATCGAGGTAGTCGGGTCATCGGCGGTCTATTTTCTGTGGCACTTTCCATGGGTTCACACCCTCCAGGCGTTACCTGGCACCCTGCCCTATGGAGCCCGGACTTTCCTCTCTCGAAAAAACCGAAAGCGATTGCCCGGCCGACTCTCTCTACCTTATTTGACCAGAATTCCCGGCAAAAGTGTTAGCTATTTTTCTTATGAATCTTTTGCCAGTCCAGGGCTGCTTGATATAGGGTTTTCTTTCGCGCTCCGGTTATTTTTTCCGCCAGGGTGACAGCGGTCTTTAAAGGGCACTCTTCCAAGAGCAAATGCAATGTGCGAAGGTGTTCTGCAAGAATACCTTCGGATGTCGATGGGGGGGCGCCCTCCAACAATAGTACAAACTCTCCTTTCTTGAACGCGGGGTTTTGATGGAAGATTTCAGGCGCCGAGCCCGCCGTTGTATGAATGAATCGTTCGTGAATTTTGGTGATTTCCTTGGCAATGACCAAGCGGCGCTGTGAAGGAAAAACCTTTTGAATGTCTTCAAGGCATTTTTCAAGCCGGTGACTGGATTCGTAAAAAATAATGGTACGGGGCTCGGTGAGTAATGCTTCAAAAAAGCGTTTGCGGGCATTGGACGTCCTGGGGGGGAATCCTTCAAAGGCAAAGCGGTTGGCAGATATGCCCGCAGCAGATAACGCCGCAGTAATAGCACAGGGGCCAGGTATGGGAGATACTGTGATGCCTGATCGGTAGGCGGCGTTGACTAAAGGGAAGCCAGGGTCGTTGATGAGGGGAGTGCCAGCATCGGAGACCAGGGCAATGCTACTACCTTGTTGAAGCCGGGTGATTAGAGAAGCTAATTTCTCTATTTCATTATGTTCGTGAAGCGCGGTGACGGGGGTGTCAATGCCGTGGTGGGAAAGAAGTCTACGGCAATGACGGGTATCCTCTGCCGCAATCAGGTCGACCTGTCGTAATACCTCTAGGGAACGTAAAGTAATGTCTGCTAAATTGCCGATGGGCGTAGCGACAATATAAAGCTTTCCCTCGAAGACTTCAGTCACGTGGTAGTGGTGGCTTCTCTGCGTCCTACCAAACGGTGCTGTAACCGTTTCAATGATAGATAACAACGTTGTTTAGCAACAAGCAAATAGATAACGAACAACAGTTTTGCAATGACTAGATAGCTTGCGAAGCGTTTCATGATCTTTACCTCTAAAATGGTCTTACTGAAATATATGCATATCATGGGCCAAAATTGGGTTTTGGCCTAATTCAATGAGTTGGTTATAGTGTGAAGCAGTTGGTAAAAAAAAGCGTTAAAAAAGTTGACAGAATTTGTCACATTTTTCCCTTGCTTTTTCAAAAAATGACAAGTTAACGTAGCCAAGTTAAATTTTGATGAAACCCATTAAGGTTCGTTTTCCTATGACGTCAGTTGGTTTACCATGTTCCCTAAGGAATCGCTAAATAATTCAGAGATTCCTGCGGTACAAAAAAGTAGCGCCAAAATCAATCACATCAAGCGATTGATTTTGCATAAAAAACGAAAATCGTACTTTTTTAAGCGCGGAAGATTCAAGGATGAATTATTTCGCGATTCCCTAAAGCGCAGCCTTGAGACTAGGTTTTGTCCCTACCATGCTGAAGGGCCTTTAAGCAGAGTAAAAGTGTCATTCAAGGGATGTAAAATTGCCGAGAAAAAGAGGTGTGCTCAGAGGCCATTCTTAAGTATGGCTTGTTTGGCGTATCTACAAAAACAATGTAAATAAAATGGACACTTTGTTTCGGTCGCTCACAATGGAAAACGTAAGATATTTCCTTCGCAGTTTCCTTTCAACTACTAAAACAAAAAAATGATGTCATCACCAACTTCGTTACCTGTATGGCAAGCGCTAGTCCGGCACCATGAAGAAATAGCCTCCTGCCACATGCGCGACTGGTTTAACGCTGATCCACAGCGTTTCACCCGTTTTTCACAGCATTTTGGAGATATTCTCTTCGATTATTCCAAGAACAGAATCACTGACAAAACACTCGGATTATTGCTTCAACTGGCGGAGCAAAGCGGTCTTGCCACGGCAATCGATGCCATGTTCCGCGGTGAAAAGATTAACCTTACAGAACAACGCGCTGTATTGCATGTCGCGTTGCGAAATCGATCCGCTGATCCAATTTATGTGGATGGCCAAGATGTCATGCCCGAAGTCAGGCGGGTTCTAGAAAAAATGCGCCGCTTCACGGATTTGGTGCGTAACGGAAAATGGCTGGGATTTACCGGCAAGGCGATTACCGACGTGGTTAATATTGGCATTGGTGGTTCCGACCTGGGGCCGAGGATGGTGACAACCGCCTTGACGCCTTATCACAAACAAGGGCTGAGGGTACATTTCGTCGCCAATGTAGATGAATCTGATCTCCTAGAAACCCTAAAAGGATTGAATCAAGAGACCACGCTTTTTCTAGTCGCTTCTAAAACCTTTACCACCCAGGAAACCATGACCAATGCTTTTTCCGCGCGTGAATGGTTATTGACCGCGGCAGGCGGAGATCGCAGCGCCATTGCCCGTCATTTTGTTGCTATTTCCACCAATCGCCAGGCGGTAGAGTCCTTTGGAATCGACAGCGAGAATATGTTCGAATTTTGGGATTGGGTGGGAGGCAGGTTTTCTTTATGGTCCGCGATTGGCCTGTCTATTGCCATAGCTATTGGCATGGATTATTTCGAAGAATTACTCGAAGGCGCTTTTGAAGTCGATCAGCATTTCAAAACCATGCCATTTTCCAGGAATATTCCAGTGATTATGGCGCTAATGGGCATTTGGTATAGCAATTTTTTTGGCGCGGAATCCTATGCGGTGTTGCCTTATGATCAATACATGCGCTTTTTCTCTGATCACCTGCAACAACTGGATATGGAAAGTAATGGCAAAAGCGTGACTTTGGATGGCAAGCCGGTTGACTACCAAACCGGCCCGATTGTCTGGGGACAGCCGGGCACCAATGGACAGCATGCCTTCTATCAATTGATTCATCAAGGCACCCGCTTGGTACCTTGTGATTTCATTGCACCGGTGCAAGGTCACCACAAATTGGGGGACCATCATGCCATTTTGCTGGCAAATTGCCTTGCCCAGGCCGAGGCATTGATGAAAGGCAAAACTCCGGACGAGGTGAGGGAGGAATTGAAATCACTGGATTTATCAGAGTCGCAACTTGAGCTTTTGGTGGCGGCGAAAACTTTTCCCGGCAATCGGCCATCGAATCTTTTCCTGTTAAAAAAATTGACACCCAAAGTACTGGGCAGCTTGATTGCTTTTTATGAACACAAGATTTTTGTGCAAGGGGTCATTTGGAATATCAACTCCTTCGATCAGATGGGCGTGGAATTAGGAAAACAACTGGCCAAGGCCATTCTTCCCGAGCTTAAAGGCGATGAGATTAGCCAACACGATGATTCCACCACCGCTCTGATCAAAACCTACCGGCAATGGCAGTCAATAGATTGAAGAAAGAAATTCTAACTTTCCCGACGCCGGAACAAACCTTCATCGCGGTAGCAGACAGATTTTCCACTGCCGCCAAGCAAGCCTGTCAGTCTGGCGGGCGTTTCACTATTGTCCTGGCTGGAGGAGAGACGCCAAGGGCTTTATATCGATTATTGGCGACTGCCTACCGGGATCAATTTGATTGGCAAAGGGTTTATGTATTTTTTAGTGATGAACGATTTGTGCCTCATGCCGATCCTTTGAGCAATTACCGGATGATCAAAGAGACACTGCTCGATTCTGTGCCCATACCAGAGCCGCAGATCTATCCCATGCCAACTGAAGGGGTTTCTTTGGAACAGGCGGCCCTTCAATATGAAGCGCAGCTGTTATCTTTCTTTCAGGGGCCACCTTGCTTTGACTGGGTTTTGTTAGGACTGGGAGAAGACGGGCATACGGCTTCGTTATTCCCTGGTCAAAATTGCTTTTCCCAGCAATGGGTAGCAGCGGTTGCAGATGCGCCTAAACCGCCTCCTCAGCGACTGACCTTAACCTATCAGACTTTCAATCAAAGCATGGAAGCGGTTTTTCTGGCAACGGGATCTCAGAAAGCCAAGGTAGTTGCCAATGTGCTGCAAGCGCCTGAAACAAACTTGCCTGCGCAGAAAATTTCTCCCAAACAGCGATTGGCTTGGTATATAGACGAGGCAGCTGCCGGATTGCTGAAATCCTAGACCCGCTTTTATTCCGAGTAGCGATAAATTTTAACTTATTAAAATCAATGCTTTATATGTAAAAGCAAAGAATGGCAATAAATGGCAAAAGGATTTTTAACTTGTATAAAAAATATAACAAATGATGCTTGCTTTGATATCGTGCTGTTGATAAGGTGAAAGTCACATAAGAAGATTCTTATTTGATTTTCAGGCGATGACATAAGGTTGTAGAGGAGGCATGGTTATGGCTGATAAAGTAGATCTAAAAAGAAGGCGGTTGTTACAAGCGGCCGGGGTTGGCGCAGCAAGTTTGGCGGCATTTCCGGCTTTCCCTATTATCCTCAAGCGGCAGGCCGGCCGCAAAGTAGCGCGTCCACCATCCGCTGCGTTTTCTCCGGACGTGGAAATAGATTTGGTGGCTGGGGTTTCACGGGTTCCTATCCTCAAAGGCCAGTCAACTTCGGTTTGGCGGTATTTCGCCAAAGTGGTAAAGGGTGATCCAGGTTCAGTAATTCCGCTCCAGAATACTTATCTGGGCCCGATTCTCAAATTCAAGACCGGACAAAGAGTCAGGATCACTTTAAAAAACCAATTGCCGGAGAAGCATATTACTCACTGGCATGGATTGCACTCGCCTTTTGAAGCCGATGGCCATCCTAGTTATGCGGTGCAACCCGGGCAAGAATATGTCTATGAATTCGAGGTAAAAAACCAGGCTGGCACTAACTGGTACCACCCCCATACCAATATGTTAACCGGGAGCCAGGCTTATGCTGGATTGGCGGGTTTAATCATTGTCGAGGATAAAAAAGAGCAAGATTTGCCCCTTCCCCGGGGCGAATACGATGTGCCTTTGGTCATTCAGGACCGTACCTTTAATGACCGCAATCAATTCTTGTATGACCGCCGTGGCCCTATTTCTATTCTAGGTTTTTTGGGGGAGCGGATTTTGGTCAACGGCCAGCCGGACTTCACCATGAAGGTAGCGTCTCGTGCCTATCGCTTTCGGGTGTTGAATGGTTCTAATTCCCGGCTTTATAAATTGGCATGGAGTGATCATTCTCCCGTGACAGTGATTGCGACGGATGGCTCGTTATTAGAAAAGCCGGTCACCAGACCCTATATCATGATTGGTCCCGGTCAACGGGTAGAAATTTGGCGGGATTTTTCCAAACCCGGCGTGGGCAAAGAGATAACTTTGGAAAGCCTGGAATTTGAGGGCACGATGCCCCCCCCTTATGAACAGCAAATGCATGGACGCCGATCGATGGGAGGCATGGGACCAGGCGGCATGAGAGGCCGGGGTATGGGTGGCATGGGGATGATGGGCCGGGGTATGGGAATGATGGGCGGCCGAGGCGGCATGGGCATGGGGCCCTTGGCGGTAATGGCAAATCATATCCCGCAAGGCAGCGCTTTTACTATCGCTCGATTCCACGTGACCGAAAAAGCCAAGGATAACCTTGAGCTACCCGATAAACTTTATTCCCGTCCTCTTTATCGTTTGGAAGACACCGTTAATCCGGATGATCCGCGTCCCATTGCTATTGGCACCCAGGGCCGGCACTTTACCTTGAATGGCAAGGTTTTTGAGATGCTTGGCGCGCTGGATGTGGAAACCATCCCTGTGAATACGATACAACTCATGGAAATTTTCCACGCGCATGGCATGGAGCACGAGGGAGATGAAAACGAAAAGAAAGAAGGAGGTATGTCCATGCAAGGAGGCATGGGAGGCATGGGAGGCATGGGAGGCGGCATGATGATGTCGATGGTTCACCCCATCCACCTGCATGGCCAATATTTTCAAATTGTCAAGCGCACTCCGCCGCGGGAAGGTCATGGCTCAGGTTATGACACGGTCAAAGACGGGTTTATTAACGAAGGCTTGCACGATACCGTTTTGGCCATGCCAGATGAGCGGATTACTCTCATCAAACCTTTCGCCGATTACAAAGGGTTATTCTTGTACCACTGCCATAACCTGGAACACGAAGACGCAGAGATGATGCGGAACTTCAAAGTGGTGTAGGACCTGTTGAGCTGAAAATCTACTATAAAGGGCATCTTAAGGGTGCCCTTTTTGGTCTGATTTACTGATGTTACGCGCGATCATTCCGCATTATCCTCCCCTTCCCCGACCCTCTCCCGCAAGCGGGGGAGGGGCAAGGGCGGATTATCTTACCCTACCGTGCCGGCGAGGAAGGGGATGTGGATTGTTCTCCGCCCAACGACAAAAGCGGCGGAAAACCAAGCGTTGCTCCCCTCTCCTTGTGGGACAAATCCGTCGGGAACGGATTTGAACGCGCGAAGCGCGGCCCGCGAGGGAGAAGGGCAGGACGCCCGAGTAAAGGGGCCGGGGGAGAGGATATTCCGGGCAAGTGCGTAACCAGTGATTTATTCAAAGCTTTCTAAAGAGGATGGGCTATCGCTATGGCCCAAATGTTTTTTCGGGGCAATCCGATCTCTAAGCCTTTGCTTGATTTCTTTGGCTTCGGGAAATCGTCCCTCCTCCCTGCGGCTCCAAAGGATATGCTGGTCTACACGGATCTCGAAGATGCCGCCTTGGCCTGGAATTAAAGCGACTTCGCCAATTTTTTCCGAAAAAGTTGAGAGTAACTCCTGTGCTAGCCAAGCCGCTCTAAGCAGCCAATGGCATTGAGTGCAATATTCAATCTCGACTCTTGGACGCTTCATGGGCATGGATGCGTTGTCGCCGATCTTCATGCTTTTTAACCGCAAACGGGGTGGGTTCACTCGAGAAACTCGAAACTGAATCCTCCAACTGGCTTGGAAGGTGCGGCCAGATTCAAATCGACGAAGATCAATTGATGGCTTGGCATCAACGGGGGATGATCCGGAGGAAGGTATTCATCCGGTTTGAATATGCGGCTGGCAATGGGGGTGCCATCCAGGGAACTGAAGGAGATTTTGAGCAGGGGATAAGGTTGGGGATAGGGCGCTTCATTGACAATCACTAGATGAAATTGATAGCCTTCTACGCTATTTTTGGTGGGGTACAGGGCTCGATCCACAACCTTGATTTCAGCCAGGTTGCGAAAAGGGGGCAAGGAGCATCCCACCATCCCGCAAAAACTTTCTAGCCAGGGCCTAAAGCTTGGATTTTGCGCCAGTTTGTCCTTTTCGTAGACAAATAGTTGGATCAGCAACAAAATCGCCAATGCCGCCGTAGCTAACGTCCGGTATAGCCTGGCTCTGGCCTCTGCTTCGTCTTTTTCCTGTTCCTTGGCGCCCATGGAGAGCAACACATCCGCATCGAAGGGTTTGATCTGCGGTTCTTGCTCGATATTAGGCTTTGGTGGCGGTTCGGTTTGAAAGGGGCCTGCTTGGGTTTTGCCTTTGCCTTCTTTAGGCGCTTGATCTTCCGGTTTAACTGCGACCGCATTTGCGCCCAATTCCGGCAACTCCAAAATGCAAGACGAGTGGTCCTCGGCAGCCTCTTCTGGCGTCTCGCCCAGATTTTCCAAAGCTCCAAAAATAATGTTGCAGTGGGTGCAGATGACTTCTCCCCGTCCGCTGCGGAGCTGTTCGGCGCTGATTTGATAAATGGTGCGACATTGAATGCAACGTGTATACAACATGGATCAACAAAATCTATTCCCTGTTAAAAGAACCCATCCTTCCCGGAAAATCGGAGCCTCGAACTGAATCTGGCCACTATACGCACGCTGGACCTCCGCTATCTGGTTTTCCATAATCCCAGAAAGCGCCAGTTTCCCGCCCCTTGCTATTATTTTTGTAATTTTCGGAGCTAATTCTATTAAAGGTGTGGCCAAAATGTTGGCTACAACGACATCAACGGTCAAGTCAGGCATACTTTGAGGATAACAGCAGATCAGCTGCTTGGCTACCCGGTTTTTGTCTGCATTTTCTTTAGTGGCAATCAGTGCTTGGGGGTCAATATCGACAGCGACGGCTTGCCGCGCGCCAAGCAGCAATGCGGCAACAGCCAAAATTCCCGAACCGCAGCCATAATCCACTAAGGTTAGCTGTTGGAGATCCTGCTGTGCCAGCCATTCCAAGCAAAGTGCCGTGGTGGGGTGGGTTCCGGTGCCAAAAGCCAATCCCGGATCTAACACTAGTCGAATGCCTTCCGGGGCAGGGGGTGTTTGGCCACTGGGACAAATCCATAAACGGCCAAAAGCAAGCGGCTTGAAGTGCTCTAGCCATGCCCGTTCCCAAGGCTGGTCTTCCAATCGCTCTTGACGGAAATCCGTTACTGTATCAGGGAAGTGCTTTTCCAGAGAAGCTTGGATTTCTCCAAGATTGGCATCGATTTCGAACAGGGCAGTCAAGCGCGTCTGTTGCCATAGCGGCGTTTCGCCCGGTGCGGGTTCCAGCAGAGCTTGGTCACCCAGTTCTGAAAAAGTGACTGCCAGCGCGCCGTGGGACTCCAGAAGCTCGCTAACCCCTTCGGCAACTTCGTTGGGTAAGGAGCAGGAAAGCTGTAGCCAGGGCACCTTATTATTCACGCATGCCGAGCATGTCTTCCAGGTAATGAATATGCTGGCCGCCGCTGCGGAAACCACTATCGGAAATGATTCTGCTGAGAAGCGGAATATTACATTTGATTCCGGTGATTATGGTTTCACTCAGGGCGGTACGCATTCTTGCCAAGGCGCAGCTTCGAGTTTCACCGTGGGCAATCAGTTTGCCAATCATCGAATCGTAAAAGGGTGGCACCCGGTAACCCGCGTAAATATGGGTATCCACGCGAATGCCAGGGCCTCCTGGCAAATGGAGCTGTTCGATCAAACCGGGAGACGGCATGAAATTATCGGGATCTTCGGCATTGATCCGGCATTCAATGGCGTGACCCCGCATGACAATATCCTCTTGGGTATAGGACATGGGCTCGCCAGCGGCAATGCGGATTTGCTCCTTGACCAAATCAACACCAGTGACCATTTCTGTCACCGGGTGTTCTACTTGGAGGCGGGTATTCATTTCAATGAAATAGAATTCTCCGTCTTCATACAAAAATTCGAAGGTGCCCGCGCCCAAATACCCAATTTCCTGACAGGCCAATGCGCAACGCTCGCCAATTTCCCGGCGCTGATCTTCCGTCAGCCCTGGGGCGGGAGCTTCTTCCAAGACTTTCTGGTGGCGGCGCTGCATCGAGCAATCCCTTTCCCCCAGATGGATGGCGTTACCATGACTGTCCGCCAGGATTTGGAATTCTATATGCCGGGGGCGTTCGAGGAATTTTTCCATATATACTTGATCATTGCCGAAAGCGCTGCTTGCTTCGGCCTTGGTCATGGTAATGGCGTTAATCAGCGCGGCTTCGGAATGGACCACGCGCATGCCGCGACCACCGCCGCCGCCAGCTGCCTTGATGATGACCGGAAAGCCAATTTCCTTAGCCAATTTCAAGTTTTCCATGTAGTCATCCCCCAGTGGACCGTCGGAACCTGGGACGCAGGGGATGCCCGCCCGCTGCATGGCTTCTTTGGCGCAGATTTTATCGCCCATCAGGCGAATGGTGTCAGGCCGTGGGCCAATGAAAATGAAGCCGCTTTGCATAACCCTTTCCGCAAAATCGGCATTTTCCGAAAGGAAACCGTAACCTGGGTGAATAGCCACGGCATCGGTGACTTCCGCTGCGCTGATGATGGCGGGAATATTGAGGTAACTGTCCGAAGATGGGGCCGGGCCAATGCAGACAGCCTCGTCCGCCATGAGGACGTGTTTCAGATCCCGGTCTGCTTCGGAATGGACGGCGACGGTGCGGATGCCCATTTCCCGGCAGGCGCGCAAAATACGCAAGGCAATTTCGCCCCGATTGGCGATCACAATTTTATCGAGCATGATGAATCCCTTGACTGACCTGAATTATTCGATGACGAATAGAGGCTGGTTGTATTCCACGGGCTGGCCGTTCTCCACCAAAATCTTGGTGATAACACCGGATTTATCCGCCTCGATTTGATTGAGGATTTTCATGGCCTCGATAATACACAGGGTGTCCCCTACGTTGACATGATGACCGACTTCCACAAACGGTTTCGCGCCAGGGGCGGGGGCGCGGTAAAAAGTCCCTACCATGGGGGAGCGGACAATGTGTCCCGCCGGTTCTTCTTCCACCTCTTCCGCAGCGGGAACAACCTCTTCGGCAGGTGCTTGAGGCTGGGGCGCTGGGGGTGGCGTTTCAACGGGAGCCACAATTTGCGTGGTAGCGCTAACCCGGCTGATTCGGAGAGACTCTTCTCCTTCATGAATTTCTATTTCGGCGATACTGGTTTCTTCTAATATTTCGATGAGTTTTTTTATTTTTCTAATATCCATACATAACCTCAATACTCGCTTATATGGTGAATGGCGGCCAGTAGTGCGTATTCATATCCCAAGGCCCCAAAACCGCTGATGACGCCCTGGGCGATATCAGATAGATAGGAATGGTGGCGAAATGACTCTCGGGCGTGGACATTGGACAAATGCACTTCGATAAAGGGAATTTGGGTGCCAAGAAAAGCATCCCGCAGAGCAACGCTGGTGTGGGTAAAGGCAGCCGGGTTGATGAGAATAAAGGCCACTTTTTGCCGCCAGGCTTCGTGAATATGCTCTACCAATACATGTTCGGCATTACTTTGGAAAAAGCTTAACTGGTGGCGGTGCTGTTGGGCGATATTGGTTAATCGCTGCTGGATATCGGCCAAAGTGTCGGCGCCATATATTTCTGGCTCCCGCGTACCAAGTAAATTTAAGTTGGGTCCGTTTAATACGGTAATGTGGGCCATGATGCCTGCAATGGACGCTAAAATCCTTGGTATTGTGCAGAAATTGGCGGGTTTTGTCCAGAACGTGCGCGAACTGTCCATCATCTATACAAGTCGGGGCGGGTGGTCTGATTCGAAAAACGCCGTGAATACTTTCTTGCTGCGCATTCCTGCTGTGCAAGAAAGTCCTGCCCAAACCTCCCTGTTCGGGCGCTCGCAGGCTGCGAAAGTCCCTCTGGGCTTTCGGTCCGGCTCACCCCTGTAGGCTCCACGTCGGCTTCCCTGGCGTCGAGGTTTCGAATCAGACCACCCGCCCCCTTCAATCAAACCTTTACGTGTTTAGATCACGTGGTCCTGGTGAATTGATTCAATTAAGCAGGATTTTGACCCTTTTGTTAAAAGTATCCGCGTCCAAAATACCCGCATGGCCAAAGACTAATTTACCGCTACGATCAAATATGGCGCTGTAGGGTAAAACGCCAAGAATATTTCCCATCAAAGTGGCCAGGGATAATCCTGTTTTTTCTGCAACGAGTATCGGGTAGTCCATGGGAACATCCTGGATGAATTTAGTAACGGAGCCGGGATTGTCCACGGCTATCCCGATAATTTGCAGCCCATGGCCGCCATATTGCTGCTGCCAGCGGTTAAGATCGGGGATCTCCTGGCGGCAGGGAGCGCACCAGGTGGCCCAGAAATTGACCACCAGCACCTTACCTTGCCATTCTGTGAGTTGGTGAGATTTGCCATGGAGATCGGGGATCTGCATGGTTGGCAAGGAAGGGGGCGGATTTTTCGGAGCGTTGAGCCAAAAGGAAGTAGCAACGCCGCCTAGCAATGCCACCAGCGCCGCCAGAACGACTATCCATTTATTTTTCATGGTTTGTCTAATTTAGGCGCATTTTTGCGGCAGATTACGAAGATGCTCTAAAAACCGCTCTGGCGGAATAAAGCCAATCAAACGGGCGGAAGGGCATTCTTGACCTTGGGGGGTAAAAAACAGCACCGCCGGTGGGCCAATCAGGCCAAAACGCTTGAGTAAAGCTTTTTCCGGCAGGGTGTTGGCGGTGACATCGGCCTGTAAGGTAAGTAGCGGCCGCAAAGCCTGTTGGACTTGCGGGTGGGCGAAAGTGCCATTTTCCAGCTCTTTGCAGGAAATACACCAGTCCGCGTAAAAATCCAACATTACCCATTGCCCTTGGTTTTTGGCCACCGCCATTTTTTGCTCCAACTGAGGAAGGGAGGTGAGACGCTGAAATTGCACCTGTGGGGGATTTTGCGATCCAGAACGGGCCGACAGGATTTTCAGTGGCTGCAACACATCACGGCTGCCAGCGGAAACCCCAATCAAAAGCAAAATGCCATAAGTGAGCATGACAATGCCAAGCCCTTTGCCCAGCCGCCGCCAATGGCTGGCCTCTTCGGGCAAAGGGCTGGTAGCCCCTAAATAGATAGCGGGGCCAATCAGCCATAATGCCCATAAAACCATGGTTACCGTGGGCGGCAGAATGCGTTCCAGCAACCAAATTGCCACGCCTAATAAAATCACTCCGAAAATGGCTCTGATGGTATTCATCCATAAACCGGCCCGCGGCAGCAGCTTCCCGGCCGATGTGCCTATCGCGATCAACGGCAGTCCCATCCCCAGGCCCATAGCAAACAAGGCTGCGCCCCCCAGTACCGCATCGCCGGTTTGGCCGATATAAATCAAGGCGCCAGCTAAAGGGGCTGCAACACAGGGGCCTACAATTAAGGCCGATAGGGCCCCCATGACAGCCGCATTGACAATCCCCCCGCTTTTGCCGCCGCGCCAATTCGCCAGCCTGGATTGCCAACTAGACGGCATTTGCAACTGATACAAACCGAACATGGCGAGCGCCAGCAGGACAAAGACCGCGCTGAAAGTGCCAATAATCCAGGGGTTTTGAAAAGCAGCCTGCAAGTTGGCGCCAAATAGCCCCGCCAACACGCCAAACACGGTATACATCAAGGCGGAAGCAATCACGTAGCTCAGGGAGAGGGTGAAGGCTCTGGCGGTGGTAATACTTCTTCCCTGACCGACAATGATGCCGGAGAGAATTGGCAGCATGGGAAAAACGCAGGGAGTAAACGAGAGACCAATGCCAAATCCCAGAAAGATTAAAATAATCCACCAAAAACTCTGATCTTTCATCACCCGGGCAATGCGGTCCTGCTCCGCCAAGGTTTCCGTTGGTGGAGGAGATACCGCGGTAGATTGGGTTGCGGCTGTGATTGGCGGCAAAGTCAAGGTGATGGTTTTTTGCATTGGCGGATAACATACTCCCCTTTCCGCGCAACCTTGAAAGCCGACACGGAGGGTGAGGGAGCCGGATTGGGTTTGCAGGCGCTGGAGGGGAACCGTCGCCGTCACGCTATGAAAGTAGACTTCCGTGGTGCCAAATTCCGGGTCGTCCTTTTGTTTGCCAGGGGGGAACCTGGGGGTGCCAAGCTTGGCCTCGCCCTGGATTTTTTCAATTTTGAACTGGTTGCGGTAGAGATAATAGCCATCGGCAATTTGCCAATGAAGCTTGATTTTTTCCGGGCCGTCGGTTTCGGCGCTGAAATGAAATGCCTGATCCGCGGGCAGGAGTTCGTCCTGGAATAAGTTCAGCCCCAAGGTTTTGATGGAGCGGGAAAGCTGACCAAGCGGATCTTCCGCGGCAGAGGATTCAACGGTACCCGCCAGTAGCAGGCACAGGCAAATTATGATTTGAATTAATGAGAAGTGTCGACCCATTCGCTCACCCAGTCTAAATATTGTTTTGCACCTTGCTCAATGGGGACCGCAACGATTTCGGGAAGTTCGTAAGGGTGGTGGGTTTGGATATAATTCTCCAGCGCCGGGAAACACTCGCTGCGGGTTTTAATTAATAGTAACACTTCATTATCCGTCTCGATTTTCCCTTGCCAGGGGTAGACCGAGGTGAGTCCAGGGATAATGTTGACGCATGCCGCCAGATGATTTTCCACCAAGCCTTGCGCAAGTTTTTTTGCGGCTTCTTTATCGGGGCAGGTGCAGTAAATGATTTGGTGATGGGTGCTCATGGCGAAAGATGACATAATGGGCGTTGTTAAATTAACCAAAGTTTCCGAATTTATGAATCCGTTACGTTTGTTATTTCTGCTTTTTCTTATTGTACCTATGATCGAGATCTACTTGTTGCTCGTCATAGGTTCTATTATCGGACCTTTGCCGACGATTTTCATGGTGGTCTTCACCGCCGTGGTGGGCGCCTGGCTACTGAGAATTGAAGGTTTCAATACTTGGTTCCGGCTCCAGCAGAGCCTGGCCCAGGGGAAAGTACCCGCCCTGGAAATGGTGGAAGGGCCAATTTTGCTTGTGGGCGGGGCGCTGCTTTTAACCCCAGGTTTTTTTACTGATTTCTTGGGTTTTCTTTGTTTGCTGCCTTCCACCCGCCGCCGGATTGCCCAATATATTATCAAACGATGGATGATTCAGAGGACGCCGGGTGGACCCAAAGGCCCTAGTGGCGGCGCGACGGTGACCATTGAAGGGGAATTTGAGCGCAAAGACTAATTAGCCTAAATTCCGCAAGTATTTCGGCAGTCGGCTGCCAAATCAAGCCTTTATGCTGCGTTGGCTGCACCAATATTTATGCTCGAAGTAGCGCTGCCACGCCTGCGCGAAAATTGGTTTGCCGCCTTGCCTAAAGACTTGCTTGACACCCTCGGTGCTCGAATCACTTGCAAAATTTAGGCTAGATTGTCAAGGAAAAACCGGAGTAGATCTCTCCAGCTCACAATGCCAACCAGTTTGTGATCTTTATCGACCACGGGCAGGGCGGAAACTTTTTCTTGCACCAGAACGGCGGCAGCGGAGATGACAAAGGTTTCAGGCCGCACCGTCACTGGTTCCCTGGTCATGATTTGGTGCGCTCTTTTTTTCAGGGTTTCCCGGTCCCGTTCGGTTTCAGAAGGCGTATCCACGTAGGGACTGATGACGTGCAATAAGTCATTTTCATAGATTATCCCCACCAGTTTCTTCCGGTCCACCACCGGGATCTGGTGGAACCCCATGTCCCCGAAAATGCCACGCACCAGCCGCACACTCGCATCCATGGCGACTGCGGTGACTCTTCGGGTCATGATCTCTGAAATAAGCACTGACTTTATCCCATTGTTGTTCGGAATAAAGTATAGCAACCAAAATTGGAGTGAAAATTAAAACCTAAATTCTGCAAGTATTTCGGCAGTCGACTGCCAAATCAAGCCTTTATGCTGCGTTGGCCGCACCAATTTTATGCTCGAAGTAGCGCTGCTACGCCTGCGCGAAAATGGGCTTGCCGCCTTGCCTAAAGCCTTGCTTGACACCCTCGGTGCGCGAATCACTTGCAAAATTTAGGTAAAAAGAAAAAACTCAGAAAAATAAAAGACGCGTCCCTGCGCCGAAGGGATTCAACTCAATGTTGGGTGGCTTGGTCGCTCTTGTGCTGAGCGCCGCCACAGCAAGAGGCGAAAGTGTTCCTGCCAAGTCCCGAATTGATCGGGCACCAACGGGTGTATCCCGTGGCCAGTAGGACAATGCCAGTCATAAGAAGAATGACACTGCCCAAAAACAGGGAAATAAAAATGAGCAAAGCGCCTATGCCGTAGCGGATTTTTTGTTCCTTGTCGCCGATATTGCGTTCATATTTCAACATTTTCTTGAAATCAAAACCCATAACCTCTCTCCTTTGATTGACTTTAAGGGTTAAAAATTGCTTTTAGGAAATTTCATCCCAAAAGTCTCTCCACAAACCCAACAAACTGCCTTCCAAGTATAACGGAAATATGGGGTCGGTATCCGGTAAAATAAAGGCCATGGATATCACCACGATTCTCGATCCCCTCAACGACGCCCAGCGCGAAGCCGTCAGCGCGCCCCTGCAACCCATGTTGATACTGGCCGGCGCCGGCAGCGGCAAAACCCGAGTGCTGGTTCATCGTCTGGCCTGGCTGATGCAAGTGGAGAGCTTTTCTCCCCATACCTTGATGGCGGTAACTTTTACCAACAAGGCCGCCAGCGAGATGCGCGGCCGGGTGGAAAGCCTGCTCCATCTGGACACCCGGGGCATGTGGCTGGGAACTTTCCACGGACTGGCCCATCGGCTGCTGCGCCGCCACGCCCAGGAGGCTGGACTGCCCGATGGCTTCCAAGTCCTGGACAGCGATGACCAGTACCGCCTGATCCGCCGCCTGCTCCGGGAAATGAACCTGGATGAAGGCCGTTGGCCGCCCCGTCAGGTGCAATGGTATATCAATGCCAATAAAGATGAAGGCTTGCGTCCCCAACATTTGGTGGCGAACGATTTATTTGAACGGCAAATGCTGGAAATTTATCAGGCCTACGAACAACATTGCCAGCGGGCGGGAGTGGTGGATTTCGCCGAGTTGCTGCTGCGCGCCCACGAAGTATTGCGGGAACACGGTTCATTGTTGGCCCATTATCAGCGCCGTTTCCAGCAGATTCTGGTGGATGAATTTCAAGACACCAATGCCATTCAATACGCCTGGTTGCGGCTGTTGGCCGGGGACAATGAAAACCTGTTTGTGGTCGGAGACGATGATCAATCCATCTATGGCTGGCGGGGCGCCAAGGTGGAAAATCTGCAGCGCTTCCAGCAGGACTTTCCCGGCCACCGGCTGGTGCGCCTGGAACAAAATTACCGCTCCACCGCTCAGATTCTGGAAGCCGCCAATGGGTTGATCTCCCACAATCGGGGCCGGTTGGGGAAAAAACTCTGGACTGAAGGGGGCAAAGGGGAGCCCATCTCTGTGTATGCGGCATTCAACGATCAGGACGAAGCCCGCTTTGTCATAGACCGCATACAGCAAAAATTGGAACAAGGCTGCCTTGGAAGCGACATCGCCATTCTCTACCGCTCCAACGCGCAATCCCGCCTGTTTGAAGAGCATCTGCTCGCTGCTGGCATCCCCTACCGGGTCTATGGGGGGCTGCGGTTCTTCGAGCGGGCGGAAATCAAAAGCGCGCTGGCTTATTTGCGTCTGATAGCCAACCGGGACGATGATCCTTCCTTCGAGCGGGTGGTGAATCTGCCTACCCGCGGTATTGGCCCGCGGACGGTGGATATTGTCCGGGACTATGCGCGCCACCACATGCTCTCACTGTGGCGGGCGGCGGAAGCTTTATGCCAAAGTCAGGAGCTTTCCGCGCGGGCGCGCAACGCCTTGCACAAATTTCTGCAGTTAATCGAAACCATGGAAGAGGCTACCCAAGGTTTGGATTTGGCTGATCAAGTCAAAAAGGTGGTGGAAACCAGCGGTCTGCTGGACCATTACGGCAAGGAAAAAGGCGAACAAGGGGAAACCCGGATGGAGAACCTGAAAGAATTGGTCAACGCTGCCCGGCAATTTGCAGTAATCGATCCTGAGGAAGAAGAAGGCACGCCACTTGATATCTTCTTGGCCCACGCGGCTTTGGAGGCGGGGGAGTCCCAGGCCGATGCCGGGGAGGACAGCGTTCAGTTGATGACATTGCATGCCGCCAAAGGGTTGGAGTTTCCCCTGGTGTTTATGGTGGGAATGGAAGAGGGGCTGTTTCCTTCCATGCAATCCTTGGAAGACCCGTTGCGCCTGGAAGAAGAACGGCGCTTGTGTTATGTGGGCATGACCCGGGCCATGGAAAAATTAACTATGACCTACGCCGAATGCCGCCGCTTCTACGGGCGGGAGACCTATCCCCGTGAATCGCGTTTCTTGCGGGAAATTCCCACCCAATACCTGGAGGAAATCCGCATGACTGCCCGGATATCCAAACCCGTTTCCACCAGCCCAACATCCATGGAAGAACCGCCCTTAAAACTGGGTCAACGGGTAATGCACGCCGCCTTTGGCGAAGGCACGGTGCTTCAATGCGAAGGGGAAGGCAAAAATGCCAGGGTACAGGTCAATTTTGAAAACGCGGGCGCCAAATGGCTGATGCTGGCCTATGCGGATTTGCAGGTTTTGTAGGAAGGATGATTACTTAAATCTAGTCCATTTATTGGCGCCGGGTGGCCGCTTGTGGGGAACGTCGTAAATCCATCCATGGAGACTTGACGGCGGCCATCCAGGCCGCCGACATCCCCACAAGCGGCCACCCGGCGCCTCCGTTGTGAAATCTAAATCGGCAACGGCAGCCTTTCCATCAAATAACCCAAACAATCCTGGCGGATGATGCGTTCATCCATTGTGAACATGGAAGGCATAACCTTGCGTTTGAGGATTAACTTACCTGCCTGGACTTGGAAATAAAGGTGGGTGACTTCATTGCCGTCTTCATCCAGGGCAATCAACGGTATCGTGTCGCAGTGGACTTCTCCCAGGGCAATCCCGGCTGACAGCTCCATGAAATTCAAATGATCCAGATCTGACCGTAGCACCAAATCCGCCTTGTCGTCAGTAAAGCTGAAATAGATATCCTTACGGATTTTGATTTGAGCAACGGTATGAAAAAGATCGACGTTTCCGGGACTGGGCGGCTTATTGGGAATTTCCTTCAAGTGCAAACATGTATCCACATAATCAAAGGCGTGATCAACGCCTTGTGAAATGCCTGGCTTGCCGCATTCCAGAGTAACCGCGGGACATAACCTGGCAAAAGCCATGGATTGCACGCCCTTTGGGCGAAGGAAGTACACCACCAGGCGGCCAAAAAAGGAGGCCAGTTGCAGAAAAGGCGCTTCCAGACAGTTGACACAACCATAGAGAGGGTTGCGGCCGGTGTTATTGTGAATATCGATGCTGGCGAAAAGCGGCCGGGCGGCCATGGTTTCCCACACCTGTCTCATGAGGGAAACTTCAGGACAGGGGGGATGTTCAGTGCCTGGCCAGACGCGATTGTAATCGGGTTGTCCTTCAAGACGTCTAACGCCTGCCCTGGCAGCCTCGATATTGCCGAAAAAGATGGACAAAGAGCGGGGTAATGGGTGGTCCTGATATTTTTTCAACAACCGTTGCACGGCCAGCAGGCCGGTGACCTCATTGCCGTGCAAAAGGATAGAAATAAACAACCGGGCGGGATCTTTGCCCTCCAAGTGAAGTAAGGTCGGGCCAGGCAAAAGGGTGTAAAGTTCTTTGGCATCAATCTCCAGTAATCCTGGCGGCACAGTATCTATTTGGTGCAAAGTCAAATCGGCCATGTGTGCACGGGTTTTCCTTGTTGTTGGTGTTGCCAATAAGTTCGGGTCATGGCGGCGAAATCCTTGCCGTGAGCGGCAATATAACGGCGTTGCCATTGGCTGCCGCATTGATTGGCGGCGATTCTGTCCCGGATTATCCCTAAATATTTTTCCCGGTCCCGCCGGCAAATCGCCAATTGCGCCAAGCCTTCCCTGGCTCTTGGAATCAGTTCCTCCAAAAGTAATTTTCGCAATTGCCAGCGGACGTTTTCAAACCAGGTGACATGAGCATCCCAACCATGCATGGCGGCCAGATAAAAATTATCACGGGCCTGGGAAAATGGCAGTCGTTTTTGTTCCTGGCTCAGGTTGTAAGCCAGACCATAATAAAAGGCGGCGTTGGCGATCATGTCAATGATGGTCGGCCCCGCCGGCAGAACCCGGTGCTCGATTCTTAAATGGGGCGTGCCGTTTTGGTCGAAACCTACCAGTGGCCGGTTCCAGCGCCAGATGGTGCCATTGTGGAGGCGCAGGTGGGAGAATTTATCTGGTGGATCTTCGAAAAGGATAGGCAGCAGCACCGGGAAATGTTCCAGATTCTCACGGAAAGCCTGCGAGACACCTTGTTTGAGATACCGGTTGCCAAAGCCAACCCGGCGCAAAGGTCCATGAATAGCGGCGCCATAGCCGCCGATTTCGATGGATTGTTCAAATAAGGGAATCCGGGTTTCCGCCCACAGGTCTTTGCCAAACAAGTAAGGCGCATTGGTCCCTGCCCCCAAGGTGGCGGCGGACGCCATGATGGAGGCATTGAATAAAGGGGTAAACTGATCCTGGGGCGTTTGCAGATGGATCTGGAACGAGGTGGCGGCCGCTTCCAGCATGACATCGTCATGGAAACACTCCAAGTGTTCCTCGCCGGTGATTTCCAGATGGAGGGGTTCACCCCGAAGACGAAGGATCTGTTCGTTGAGGGCCCGGTAGCGGTTTAGCTCCGACATGTTTTTAAGGGTCAAATCCGTTTGCCGCAAGGTCGGCAACGTGCCGATCATGAGCAGGCGGCAATCCAGCGCCTGGGCTGTCTGTTGGGCCTTGCGCCAGATTTCTTCCTGTTCGTGATGGAGACGCGACAAGGCATCGCTTTGGAGGTCACGGGGGTGATTATTCAGCTCAATATTGAATTTGGCCAGTTCCGGGGAGGCGAGGGGATCGGCCAAGCGCTTTAGAAAACGGTCGTTACAGGGTGCTGGACGCATGTGTTGATCCACCAGCCATGCCTCGATTTCGAAGCCAGCAACCGGGCCTTTGTCAGAAAATTGCCAGCCTTTTTCCAAGGAACGCAGCAGCTCGGTTTCTTCGCCAAGCCGCTTTAGAAAACGTTCGAAATCCTTTTGGCTAAAGTGAATATGCTCGATTTCCTGGCCCATAGTTCCCCCTCTATTGCCAGCCTTCCCAAACTGGTGTCACCCCTTGAGGAAGGGGGTGTAATTTGCCCAATTCAATCCAGGGGAAGGCAGGGTCGTGAAAGTCCGAGCCTACCGAACCCATCAACCGGTAACGCCTGGCGTAGTCCGCGCAGGCTTCTATTTGAACGGGTGTGCTGTTGCCGCAAACCACTTCAATCCCCAAGCCACCACTGGATCTGAAGGCAGTGAGAAAGCGGCGTAGCCAAGCGCCGGTCAGTTTATAACGTAATGGATGGGCCAGGACGGCGATGCCGCTGGCCTGTTGAATCCATTCCAAGGCTTCCTCCAGATCCGCCCATTGGGTAGCCACATATCCGGGTTTGCCGCGAACCAAGAATTTATCAAAAACATCAGGCATATCCTTGGCGTAACCCTGGGCAATCAAAAAACGGCCAAAGTGGGTACGGGTGATCATGCCTTCCCCAGCCATGGATTGGACTGCCTCCAAGGCCCCTGAAATACCGTGCTTTTTTAAATGGACATCCATTCTTTCGGCTCTTTCCCGGCGCAGTTGTTGCAACCGCCTGAGTCCTTTGGTTAAAGATTCAGAATTCGGATCAATGTTGAGTCCCAGCACATGAAAGCATCTTTTTTCCCAGGTGACTGAAATTTCAACGCCGGGAATCAGTTGAATTGGATGGTCTTGGGCGGCTTCAGCGGCTTCCTGGATCCCGGCAACAGAATCGTGATCGGTCAGGGCAAGATGCCGAACGCCGGCTTCAACTGCCAGCCGCACTAATTCCGTGGGAGATAGCGCGCCATCCGAAGCAGTAGAATGGCTGTGGAGATCGTAGGGGAAAATCACTTGAGATAGGGTTATGGTAGCGCCTGTTGGCTTTCTCCATAGAGTTTAGCATACAGCCCATTGAGAGAGAGAAGACGCTCGTGTTCGCCTTGCTCGCAGATCTGACCGTCTTCAAAAACATAAACCCGGTCGGCCTGTTTCACGGCGCTAAGCCGATGGGCCACAATGATGGTGGTACGGTTGGTGAGAAAGCCGCTCAGGGCATCATGGAGCCGTTGTTCCGTTTCCGTATCCAGGGCGGAGGTAGCTTCATCCAGAATCACCACTTTCGGATTCATGAGTATCATGCGGGCAATGGCCAGACGCTGGCGTTGGCCGCCGGACAAACGCATACCGCTACGGCCGATAATGGTATCCAGTTGAGCGGGCAGGCGTTGAATAGTGTCTTTGAGCTGGGCAATTTCCAATGCCCGCCACAGCGCCAGGTCGGCGTGGTCATGTCCCAGAGTCAAATTGGCGCGAATCGTATCATTGAAAAGCACCGGGTGCTGCAAAACCGTCACCACGTTTTCCCGCACCACATCCATGCCGATTTGGGTGATGGGGATATCGTCGTAATACACCATGCCTGAGGTGGGGCTGTAGAGCCCAATCAAGACTTGCACCAAAGTCGATTTGCCACCGCCGCTGGCGCCCACCAGGGCGACTTTTTCCCCGGCCTGGATATCTAGGGTAACGCCCTTGAGGACTTCAATTTCATGGCCGTAGGAAAAATGCAGATCTTGCACCGAGACACCGGTGGTGCGCTTGTTTTTAAATGGATTCTCGCGATGCGGATAGCGGGGTTCCTGTTTTAGATCAAGCAGGCGGTTGATGCGGGTCAAGGCGGCCTGAGCGCCGTAGAAAGCATATTGAATGCCTAGTAGTTCCTGGACCGGCGCCATCATGAACCATAAATAACCAAATACCGCCAGCATCTGGCCAATGGTGAGATCTGAAAAGACCACCATCAACATGGCAGTGGCCCGGAACAAATCCACGCCGTGGAGAAAGATGACAAAGCTCAAGCGATTCAAGGCATCGCTTTTCCAGGCGTAATTGGAAGCATCTTGTTTGACTTGGCTGGCTTTGTCGGTCAGGCGGCCAAAATAATAATGCTCGCGGTTGCTGGCGCGGATTTGCTGGATGGCGTCCAGGGTTTCCGTCAGCGCTTGTTGAAATGCCTCCAGGGCTGAATTTTCTTTCTTTTTGAGGCGTTTGACCTGTTTCCCCAATGCCTTGGTGAAGTAAATCACAATCGGATTGAGGCAGAGAATAAAGAGGGCAAGCGGCCAGTGAATCCAGAGCAAAATAGCTGCCGTGCCTAGAATAGTCAGTACCGAAATCAGAGAACGGCTGATGGTGGCGCCGAGAAAATTATCGAGCGTATCCAAATCGGTCACTAAATGCGTAACTACCGTGCCACTGCCAAGAGATTCGTATTCCGCCATGGCGACTTTTTCCAGACGCTGCAATAATTCCGACCGCAGGCGGAAAATAATATCCTTGGACACTTTCACGAATTGCCGGGTTTGCAAGACATTGAAGATCAACGCGATAATACGAAGAACAAAAGAAACCCCCAGAATGACCGCAATGTATAGCACGGGACCATGCCACGCGGCGGGAAACCAGCGGTTGATGAAAGTGACAGCTGTGCCTGGGTGGTTAAGCAGGACTTCATCCACCAGCATTGGAATCAATAAAGGCACCGGCACGGCCGCCAGCGCCGCCAATAAAGCGACGGCTTGCGCCATAAGGATCTTTTTTTTGTGCCTGAGGGCGAGACGACCAATGGTGCGCCAATTGTAGTGCCCAGAAGGGGATTTAACCGTCACGCCGGTCATGGAAACATTAACCTTCCAAGCAAGGATGAACCAAATGGATCTTTTCCATGGAGAGACCGGATCCCGGCGGAGACATCCTGCCATAGGTGGAAAGTTCCAGCAGTGGAATGGGACCGGCGGCTTTCTCCAGATGACTGATTTTGATGCCCTGTTTGATCAGATACAATAGGTAAGTATGGCGGACTGCTCTGGCGTTGATAGTTTCCGGTTGATCCAGGCCCGCATCGACCGCGCTTAAATAAATTTGTTTATTCAAATCGTCGGTGCGGTCAGGCACCAGCGGGTTGCCGCCGCTGGCGGCCATCCAGGCTTTCAACCGGGGCGCCAGGGGCAGGCTGCGGTGATATTCACCCGGCACCCGGATTTTTTCCTGACCGATTTCGATGTCGCCAGGGGATAATTGAATCACTTCTTCCGGGAGCAGCCCGCTCAGCAGGAATGCAATGCACTGGCGGGTGCTCAAGTCGGAGCCCGCCAGCATGGTTTCAATTTCATTCAGGGTGAGTTCTCGTGGTAAAGGCGCAGCCAGGGCGCTAGGCGCTTCTTGATGTTCTATTGGTGGCGTCGAGTGAGTTTGCGGGTTGTGATTGAGATGCTCATTGTTGTTGGGTTTGGCATAAACATGGACCCCGGATAACGTCAATTGGGTTTGAGCTTCTTCCTCATCTTTGTGGGATAAATATTCCGCCAGCCAAACCGCCAACAACCCTAGTACCAAGGAGCCGGCGAGGGTGAAGCCGGCATCGCGCCAGTAATGGGGACGGATGGAGTGAGTCGGACGGTAAGCCCGCTCCACCACTTCCACCTGGGGATATTTTTCCAGTTGCTTGATTTCCAGTTGGGCAATCCGGTCTTGCAATTCCCGTTGGCGGAGTTCCATTTGCTTGAGTTCTTCCAGCAGGGCCTCGTGTTCGGTGAAGCGGGTGCTGAATTCGGTCGCCAATTTTTTTTGTTCCTGGATTTGCTGCTGGATTTTCTGAACCGATTGGCGGGCGGTGGCGTAGGCTTGCTCAGCCTCGCTGAGGACGATTTTTTGCCCATGGCGGGCAAGCTTGGCAATTTTTTCTTGCACCTCCTCGAGCTGTTTGGGGATGACGCGATATTGCGGATTCAGGCGAAGATACTGCGGCGTGAATTGTTTTTTCAGGGCGGTGAGGGTTTCACTCAGTTCCTGGGCTCGGGTTTCCAGGGCAGCGAGGACGCGTTCGTCACTCTCCGGTACCACTGGCTTGCCGGCGGCAATTTGTTGGCGGATGGCATCCAACCGCGCTTTGGCTTGAACTTCTTCCTCGCTGGCGGTATTCATGGCTTCCATCAAACCCTTGAGGCGCGCCAGAGCTACGTTTTCTTCCCGCTCCAGAGATGCAATGTCATAACGGCGGCGGTATTCTGCCAGTTTTTGCCGCTTGATTTCTATTTTGCCTTCCAAAGTGCCCAGTTGTTCCTTGAGGGCTTCTAGTGTCGCACCCGTGGTGGCCCGGATTTCCCTTGCCCGGGTATCTATATATACATCAATCCAGGTATTGACCAGGGGCGCCAAGAGATCCTGATTGGTGCCTTCGGCCCTAAGTTCCACCAGATTGGTAGCGGGTACAGGTTCCACCGATAACATTTGCTTGATGTCCGCGGGCGTGAGCCCGCCTTCGGGAATCCAGCCTTCCAGTTCAAGCAGACGAATGGTTTCCATTAACAAGGGTTGCGCCGTTAGAATGACGCGCTGGATCGCCACGTGCTGAGGGTCCACGGTCACACCCACTGTTTCCGATGGGTTCTCAGAAACAAAATGCCGGGGCTCCATATAATCGGCAGGCGGCGCCGCGGTAGTCAGCAGGGAAGCGCTGGCTCTATATATGGGGGGGCGGAGAAAGACAATCAATAGCCCAACGATCGCTGCGATCAAAAAAATCGTCGCGAAGATAATGAAACGCCGGGTACGAAACCAAGGAATGACGGGTTCGGGGGCAGGCGTTGTTCCCGGGCCATGCAATCGTTCGATGCGGATATTCGCCATGAAAGTACCTTGGTTAAACCTCTAAGGAAGCAATTTGAGCAGATGAGTGAGGCGGGTTTCCAATCCCGCTTTGGTGGGTGCGCGAACAGTGGCGTGGCCAACCTTGCGGCCGGGACGTAGCGCCTTGCTGTAGACATGGCAGTGGACGCCAGGTTGTTCCAGTAAGTCGGAAAGTTCTGGCAAAACGCCGATGAAATTGATCATGGCCGAATAATTCACAGGCTCCGTGTCGCCAAGGGGTAGGTCGAGAATGGCGCGGAGGTGATTTTCAAACTGGCTGGTTTCCGCGCCTTCAATGGTCCAGTGGCCGGAATTGTGAACTCTGGGGGCCATTTCGTTGGCCAGGAGCCGACCGTGGACTTCAAAAAGCTCCAAGGCCATTACCCCAACATAGTCCATGGCTTCCAGTAGTCTCTGGATGTAATCTTCCGCTGGCTGGGTTTGGGGGTCGTCAGGACGGCAGCGGGACAGGTGTAAAATGCCGTTTTGATGCTGATTTTCCGAGAGGGGATAAAAGGCGGTTTCACCGTTTTTTCGGCGCGCCGCGATTATTGATACCTCGCGCTGGAAAGGTACGAAGCTTTCCCCAATCAAAGGTTGACCTGCCAGTGCATCCCAGGCGGGCTTTATATCGCCAGCATTGTGGAGCAAATACTGGCCCTTGCCGTCATACCCAAAGCGGCGGGTTTTAAGCAGAAAAGGCCAACCCAACGACTTGGAGGCATTTTCCAACTCGTCAAAATGATCGATGGCCATGAATTTGGGGGTGGGGATATCAAGCGCTTGAAACAGGGTTTTTTCCCGCAGCCGGTCCCGGCTCTCGGCTAATGCCCGTGAAGAGGGGTAAACCGGCACCTTTTCCGCAATTTTATCCAGGCCTGCCAAGGAAACATTTTCGAATTCGTAGGTAATCACATCACAACATTCTGCCATTTGCGCTAAAGCGTCGGGGTCATCGTAGGGGGCTTGGATGTGATTGCATAATTGGGCCGCGCAAGCATCTTCCGCAGGATCGAGTACCACAAAGCGCAGGCCTAATGGGTAACCTGCCAACGCCAACATCCGCGCTAGCTGACCACCACCGATGATGCCAATATTCATGGCTGCTCCTCCCGGGGATCGGGATGGGCCAGTACCGTTTCTGACTGGCGGTGACGAAACGCTTCCACGGCGGTGGCGATTTCCGGATATTTATTGCCCAAGATTGCCGCCGCCAGGAGTCCTGCATTGGTAGCGCCGGCATCGCCAATGGCCAAGGTCCCTACAGGAATGCCTGCCGGCATTTGCACAATCGAAAGTAATGAATCCAAGCCATTCAAGGCCCTTGATTTGACTGGGACGCCCAGGACGGGTAAAGCGGTTTTCGCCGCCATCATTCCCGGTAAATGGGCTGCTCCGCCAGCGCCGGCAATGATTACCTCGAGGCCCCGGGTTTTGGCGGATGCTGCATAGTCAAAAAGCAAATCTGGTGTTCGGTGGGCGGAAACCACTTTGACTTCAAAAGGCACAGAGAGTTGCTCTAGTGTGTCCGCGGCATGGCGCATGGTGTCCCAGTCAGACTTGGAACCCATGACGATCCCTATCAAAGGTTTAGGTGCGGTCATAATTTTGCTTAAAGATTGAAGTGGTCAAAATGCTATTATGACAAATTCACGGCATCGGGGGGATGCCCTATCTTGCTCCCCATCAATTTGTCCACCGTCCTTCTGTCAGAACGAGGGTATCGCAAAAGCCCATCCTTGGGCTTTTGCGATACCTCCATTTTCTATGGCTTATGGCCATCGAAAATGGCGATGCATCCCTGCATCGCGGAGGTTGTCGCCTATTGCGACACCCTTAGAACTGAGTGGGGGTGAATTTTTAGCAAGGGAGAAAAAATACTTGTAAACGTTAATCATCGCCCACAGATACTTAGTGGACACTGAATAATCAATTTTTTCAATATTTAAAGGGGAATAGTCAATGAGTATTATGGGAATCAGTCAATTTGAGCGTTTTTTCCGCGAGGCGGCATCACTGGATGTGGATAAGTCGGATTTAAAGCGAATGTCCGACTTTCTCAATCAAAAGCTGCACGATCTTTTGTTGATGGGGGTGGTTACGGCGAAGGCCAATGGCCGTGATATCATCCAAGTTTATGACTTGCCGCTCACCAAGGGATTGCAGGAAAGTATCCACCAATTCAAGAAAATGGATTTGGCCTTGGAATTAAAGCCGATTTTGGACCAATTGGCCACTTTACCCACGCTGGAATTGGATTATAGCGACGAGGTTGAGGCAAAGTTACCCGAAATTGTCGGGGGGTTGACTTTTGCCTTGGCTAAAACCTTTAAAATCATCGATCCTACAGTAAAAAATCCTCAGACGGAACATTGGGACAAAGCCATCGAAATTTTCAATCAATTGCTATAATTCCTTTAAATAGGCAGCGAAGCGGTTTCGAGTGAAGGAACCGCTTCGCTGTTGGCCGTTCAAATCCAGTAATAATTTATTTGCTGCAAGCCAGGGGGAAAAACGTGATTGAGATTCTTCAAGCGGGTGGGTGGCTTATGTGGCCCATTGTGGCCTGTTCCATTTTGGCCACGGCAATTATTTGTGAGCGTTTTTGGAGCCTTCGAACCCAAAAAATCATACCTCCCCACCTGGTTTCCCAGGTCTGGAAGCAGTATCGCCGGAATCAGTTGGATCATACCCGCCTGCGGCAATTGCAGAGTGGTTCGCCCTTGGGCGCAATTCTGGCGGCAGGCCTTGCCAATTATCAATACGGCCGTGAGGTGATGAAAGAAGCAATCGAAGATGCCGGCCGGCAGGTATTGCATGAATTGGAACGGTTTCTAAATGCCTTGGGAACCATAGCTTCCATCACCCCGTTGATTGGCCTGCTCGGAACCGTTTTTGGCATGATCAAGGTATTTTCAGCGATTACCTCGGCAGGGGTGGGGGATCCGCAGGTTTTGGCGGGCGGTATTTCAGAAGCCTTGATTACCACGGCGGCGGGTTTGTCCGTGGCTATCCCCGCATTGATTTTCCACCGTTATTTCGAGCGTAGGGTGGATGAGTTGGTGATGCAAATGGAGAATGAGGCATTACGTTTGGTTGAGGTGATGCACAATGAATCCCCGTCGGCGAATTCTCAGGAAGAAGCCGATAATAAAGAGGAAGTTGTGCTTGAGGAGGCCCACGGATGAACTTTCGCCGTCATCGCCGCAGCGCCGTGGAAATTAGCTTGACGCCGATGATAGATGTGGTTTTTTTGCTGCTGATCTTTTTTATGGTGACCACCACCTTTCAGAAAGAATCCGCCCTCAAAATCAATTTGCCGGAAGCCAAAGGCCAAAAGCAAGCCGAACGCGAAACCCTCGATATTGTGATTGATCCGCAAGGCCGTTATTACATTAACCGGCATCAATTGGTCAATACCCGGATTGAAACCCTCAAAAGAGCCCTCGCCAGAGCCAAAGGACAAGGTCCCAGGCCCCTGGTTGTCATTTCCGCGGACAAGAAGACCCCCCATCAGGCAGTGATTCGAGCTCTCGATGCGGCGCGTCAAGTGGGCTTAATCCACATTTCCTTTGCCACGCAAACCGCTTCCGAGTCCCAAGAATAACGCCGTTGACCGGCTGAGATCAGCAGCCTTGTCATTCCAAGGGCGTTTAGCCCGTTGGCTTGAAGATCTTTGGTATGGCAACCGTCCCGTGCCTTGGGGGCTAAAGGTCTGTGCGTTTGTTTTTGGGGTTTTAATCCAATACCGGCGCTGGTTTTATACTCTCTTTCCATCCCAAGATCTTGCCATACCGGTCATTGTGGTGGGCAATCTTACCGTGGGTGGTACGGGTAAAACTCCATTGGCGATTTGGCTGGCGCGGTTTTTAAATGCCCAAGGCATAAAACCGGGCGTCATTTGCCGTGGACACGGGGGGGATGAAAAAAATCCCATAGTCGTGACCACAACTTCTGATCCTTCCCTCGTCGGCGATGAGGCGGTGCTTCTGGCTAGGCGCTGTGGGTGCCCGGTGGTGGCAGGAAGAAAGCGGCGACAAGCGGCGCAATGGCTAGTCAATCATTATCCTTGCCAGGTCATTCTCAGTGACGATGGCTTGCAACATTATGCGCTTCCCCGTGAGATTGAAATCATTGTCATTGACGGTGTCAGGCGTTTCGGCAATGGCAGGTTATTGCCGGCTGGGCCCTTGCGGGAGCCACCCGGACGCCTTAAAGAAGCTGATTTGATTGTCAGTAATGGCCGCGGTCAACCTGGGGAATGGGCCATGGGCTTGAAGGGGCGAAAGGCGGTCAATCTTTGTCATCCCTCACGAGTGTTCTCCTTGGAAGCATTTCAAGGCAGGCCGGTGCACGCCGTTGCAGGCATTGGGCATCCCCAGCGTTTTTTTCAGGATCTACAAAGTTCGGGGCTTGAGGTGATCCCCCACGTTTTTCCCGACCATCACCGGTATAATGACAAGGATATTTGTTTTTCCGATGGACTGCCGGTATTGATGACCGAAAAAGATGCCGTCAAGTGTTTTGCTTTTGCCAGGGAAAACCACTGGTATGTCCCGGTGGAAACAGAAATCGATGAAAAGTTTGGTATCCGTATTTTGCAATTGTTGAGGAAGGGTTTGGATGGACAGAAAACTGCTTGATATTCTGGTATGCCCCGTATGCAAGGGCAAATTGATTTACGATTCCGGGGCCCAGGAATTGATATGTAAGGCGGACCGGTTGGCCTATCCCATCCGGGATGATATTCCCGTCATGCTGGAAGAAGAGGCCCGCAAATTGACTTTGGAAGAATACGACCAATTGAAATCATGACCCAATTTAAAATTGTGATCCCCGCCCGCCATGATTCCTCCCGGCTGCCCGGGAAATTATTGATGCCTCTGGCGGGAAAACCGGTGATTGTGCACGTGTGTGAACAAGCCTTGGCCGCCGATGCCGAGGAAGTGATTGTAGCCACCGATCATGAGCAGATAGCAGAAGTGGTTTCCGCAACCGGTGTGCGGGCAATGCTGACCGATCCGGGGCATGAAAGCGGTACCGAGCGTCTTTTTGAAGTAGCTGCTCGTTGCGGATGGGATGAGGACGTCATCGTCGTGAACTGGCAAGGGGACGAGCCCCTCCTGACGCCAGCCCTGGTAAATCACCTGGCCCATTCCCTGGAGTCGCATCCAGCTGCTGCTGTGGCCACCCTTGCCGCGCCGTTGGCGGAAGATGAGATCTTTAATCCCCATGCGGTCAAAGTGGTGCTCAATCAGGATGGGTACGCCATGTATTTCAGCCGGGCGCCTATCCCGTGGGACCGGGACGGATTTGCCCGGCAACCAATCGATATCCATCTTCAACACTATTTGCGCCACATTGGTGTTTACGCTTATCGGGCTGGTGTTTTAAAACGCTATGTCAACTGGCCGAAGGCGCCGATAGAAGAAATCGAAGCGCTTGAACAATTACGGCTGTTATGGCACGGTGAACAGATATATGTAGTCACGGTGGCGCAGGCGCCAGAGGCTGGCGTCGATACGCTGGAAGACTTGGAAAGAGTGGAACGCTGTCTGGCCAGTAGTGAACCGGATTAAAAAGTTAGAGGTACTGTCATGGTAAAAATTTTGTTTGTTTGCATGGGGAATATCTGCCGTTCTCCCATGGCGGAAGGTGTCTTTCAAAAGCTCCTGGAAAAGCATGGGCTGGCCGATCAAGTGCTGATAGATTCTGCCGGTACCCATGCCTATCATGTGGGTAAATCGCCCGATCCCAGGGCGGTTCAGACTGCCCGGGCCCGGGGAATCGATTTGCAAAACCAACAAGCCCGGCAAGTGAGCGCCGGGGATTTCGACGAGTTTGATATGGTTTTGGTCATGGATGAGCAAAACTACGACGCACTCACTTTCATTTGTGCCAAACGGCATCAAGGGAAATTGAAATATTTCCTCGATTTCGCCCCCCATTTGAAAACCCGCAACCTGCCCGACCCTTTTTACGGAGGTGATATCGGTTTCGAGCGGGTAATGGATATGATTGAAGATGCCTGCGAAGGTCTGCTGAATCACATTCAAAGTCAAATGCAGCGCAGCATGCCCTAGCCTTGATGGATAAAGCCTGCACTTTTATCATTTTTGGCGTCACGGGGCATTTGGCGCGCACCAAATTATTGCCTGCGCTGTACCGCCTGGATGCCGCTGGCATGCTCGCGCCACAAACCCGTATCGTCGGTTTGGGCAGGCGGGAGTGGGACAATGATATCTGGCGCCAGCAGGTGATCGGCCATTTACAGGAAGGGCTTGAGGATCTGGATCAAAAGCTGTTGGACCGCTTTCTCCAGCGCCTGGCATTTATCTCCCTGGACTTAGGCGAACCCCAGCACTATCGGGCCATGGCCGAAGTATTGGCTGCTCCCGAGTATCCGCCGAATCTTGTTTTCTATTTAGCGATTCCACCGGATCAATATGCTTTGGCAGCCCGCAATTTGGCGGAAGTCAATTTGAACCAGGAAGACCATGGCTGGCGCCGTCTGGTGGTGGAAAAACCATTCGGTTACGATCTGGAGAGTGCGCAACTGCTGGATCACACCCTCCACCGCAATTTCCGGGAAGAACAGATCTACCGGATTGACCACTATCTCGGCAAGGAAACCGTCCAGAACATTTTCGTTTTCCGGTTCGCCAATTTACTCTTGGAGCCTTTGTGGAATCGTAACTATATCGATCACGTCCAGATCACCCATGCGGAAACTTCCGGCGTGGAAGGCCGGGCGGGTTATTATGACAGCGCTGGCGCTCTCCGTGATATGCTTCAGAGTCACCTGTTGCAGATGCTGGCATTGACGGCAATGGAGCCACCGCCGCAGCTGGATGCGGAATCGCTGCGGGACGAAAAGGTAAAAGTCCTCAAATCCATTCGCCCTATTCCCGCCAGCGCGGTGCACGCCCACGCTTTCCGGGCCCAATACGCCCGGGGCACCATAGAGGGTCGTGAAGTTCCCGGCTATCTGGAAGAAGAGGGGGTTCCTCCAAGCAGCAGCACCGAAACCTACGCCGCCTTGAAACTCTATTTGGATAATTGGCGCTGGCGTGGCGTGCCTTTCTATCTGCGCACGGGCAAGCGGTTGGCGAAAAACCGTTCCTTGATTGCCATTCGTTTCAAGCATCCGCCCCAACAGTTATTCCGGGAAACCCACATTAACCGCCTGGAACCAAACTGGTTACTGCTGGGCATCCAGCCTGAACAGTGCATCCGCGCGGAAGTGTATGTTCAGGAAAGCGGCACCGAAATGCGGGCCCGTAAGATTCAATTGGACGCCTCCACCTGTGGCATGCCCGCCAACCGGCTGGCGGCATACGAAACCTTATTGCTGGATGTGATAGACGGGGATCACTCCCTGTTTTTGCGCTCAGACGAGGTGTTATGGGCATGGAAGGTGGTCGATCCCATTCTGAAAGTATGGTCAGTGGAGCGTGATTACATTCATACTTATCCAGCAGGCAGCTGGGGGCCGGAGGAAGTCAATCGATTGTTTGACCGGGAAGATCATTATTGGCGTCACGGTCTGGATATCCATGAATGTCAGGAGGCAGCGCGATGACGATACAAACACAAACTGTGGAATATCAAGAAGGGGAAACCCGCCTGATTGGCCTGTTGGCGTGGGATGATGCGCAAACGGCGCCGATGCCCGGCGTATTGGTATCCCACACCTGGGCGGGGCGGGATGACTTTGCCTGTAACAAAGCCAAGGCCGTTGCCGAGTTGGGCTATGCGGGATTTGCCCTGGATCTCTACGGCGAGGGGAAAGTCGGCTCTGGCCCGGAAGAAAATGCCAAGCTCATGCAGCCCTTTTTGGACGACCGGGCCTTGTTGCAGAGGCGAATGTCAGCCGCTCTGGAAGCGCTTCGAGCCCAACGGCAGGTAGATAACAAACGCATTGCCGCCATGGGATTTTGTTTCGGTGGGCTTTGTGTACTGGATTTGGCCAGAATTGGCGCGGATTTGAATGGCGTCGTCAGTTTCCACGGCCTGCTCAATCCGCCGGGAAATACCCAAGGCACAAAAATCAAAGCCAAGGTGTTGGTACTGCACGGCCACGACGACCCCATGGTCCCCGTGGAAGATGTCGTCGCGTTGGAACAAGAGTTGACCGAAGCCGGCGCTGACTGGCAGGTCCACGTTTACGGCAACACCATGCATGCCTTTACCAACCCCAAAGCGAACGATCCTGGCTTTGGCACCGTCTATAACCCGGTAGCGGACCGACGCTCCTGGATTTCCCTGCAAAACTTTCTGGAAGAGATTTTCACTGCATCATGAATTTGAACTATCTGGATTTCGAACAACCCGTTGCCGATTTAGAAGCCAAGATTGAGGAACTCAAGCGAGTTGGTTTTGACAACGAGATCAATATTTCCGAGGAAATCGCCCGGCTGGAAGAAAAAAGCCGCAAACTGACCGAATCCATTTTTTCCTCCCTGTCGGCCTGGCAAATTTCCCAACTTTCCCGCCACCCCTTGCGTCCGTATACACTGGATTATATTGATCTGATCTTTACCGATTTCCATGAACTCCACGGTGATCGTACCTTTGCCGATGACCCGGCGATAGTCGGCGGTCTGGCCCGCCTGGAAGGGCGGCCGGTGATGGTGATCGGCCAGCAAAAGGGGCGCGATACCAAGGAAAAACTACGCCGTAATTTTGGCATGCCCCGTCCCGAAGGTTACCGCAAGGCACTGCGCCTCATGCAAATGGCCGAGCGCTTTCAATTGCCGGTGGTGACTTTTATTGACACCCCGGGAGCTTATCCTGGCATTGATGCCGAAGAACGGGGGCAAAGTGAAGCTATCGCCCGCAATTTGTTTGTCATGGCCCAGCTTAAAACCCCCATTGTCTGCACCGTCATCGGAGAAGGCGGTTCCGGCGGGGCGTTGGCCATCGGTGTCGGTGACCGGTTATTGATGCTGCAATACAGTACCTATTCGGTCATCTCCCCGGAAGGTTGCGCTTCCATTCTCTGGAAAAGCGCCGACAAGGCCGAGTTGGCGGCAGAAGCCATGGGCATTACTTCTGAGCGTCTGGAAGAGCTGGGATTGATTGACGAGATTATTCCAGAACCTCTGGGGGGCGCCCACCGGGACAAGAAAAAGGCGGCGGCCAATATTAAGGAAGCCCTGCTAAAGCATCTGGATCAGCTGGAAAAAAGGCCGCTGCAAAAACTGCTGGATGAACGTTATCAGCGGCTCATGAGTTACGGGGTATACACCGAAGAGAGTGCATGACCGATCTGCTTCAGCATTTAAGGCGCTTTCTCGAAGAAACTTCCCTTTCCCATTTCAAGATTGCTTACAGCGGGGGCCTGGATTCCCATGCGTTGCTGTATCTTTGCTCCCGCTTGCAAGACCTGTGGCCATTCGCCGCCATCCACATCAACCACGGCCTGCAACCCGATTCATCCGCTTGGGCTGAACATTGCCGCCGAACGTGCGCATCACTCAATCTTCCTATCCGGATTATTACTGTCAACGCCGAAGCCGCGCCAGGCCAAAGCCCGGAAGAAGCAGCGAGGAACGCCCGGTACCAGGCCCTGTCTCAACATCTTGAGCCCGGCGAAGGGCTGCTCCTTGCCCAACACCAAGACGACCAAGCCGAAACCGTGTTGCTGCAACTGCTACGGGGCGCCGGTCCTGCGGGCCTGGCCGGCATGCCTATTGCCGCGCCTCTTGGAAAGGGGAAACTCCTGCGGCCTTTGCTGGGTATTCCCCGTAGTGCCTTGAAGGAATACGCCGAATCCCATCATCTGACATGGCTGGAAGATCCCAGCAATCAAGATTTATCCTTCGACCGCAATTTTCTCCGCCATCAGGTTCTCCCGCTAATAGCCAAGCGCTGGCCGGCCTATGCCCGCGCCATCTCTCGCAGCGCCCGCCATTGTTGTGAAGCTCACGGCATTTTGGCGGAAGTTTCAGCGCAAATGTTGGAGACGGCAGAAGCCGATGACGGTGGTTTGAAAATTGATGCTATCACTCAATTCACTCCTCCCCATCAGCGCTTGTTGTTACGCGCCTGGCTGCAAAAACATGGCTTTAGGTTGCCGCCCGAGCCCTTTATCCGAAGAGTTTTGACCGAAGTCATCGGCGCCAAACACGATCGTATGCCCAAAGTGGTATGGAAAGAAGGGGAAATTCGCCGCTACGACGATAAGCTCTATGTTCTTTCTCCCTACCAGCTATTCCCACGGAAAAATTATCTATGGACGGGAAATTCGCCATTGGTATTGGAAGGAAACGGCACCCTCAAGACACGGCCTGCAACCGGTCAGGGCATCGTACTCAAATACTGGCAACATGGAAGAAAAGAAGTCCGCTACCGCCAGGGCGGAGAAGTCTGCCGCTTGCCTAACCGCCAAGGGCATCGCAGCCTGAAAAAACTATTCCAGGAATTCCGCATCCCTCCCTGGCTCAGAGAGCGGGCGCCATTGATTTATATTGATGGCAAACTGGCCGCGGTGGCGGATTTTTGGGTTTGCGAACCTTTTGCCGCCAAGGACAAAGAAGCGGGTGTGCTTCTTGTGTGGGATGGGGCTTAGTTTAGTGAAATTAAAGAATCGCTGAATAATTCAGTGTTTCCCTACCCCGAATATTTCACCAGCATCCCGGCTGATGGCGCAGGATAGGCGCGGCTGAACGCTGGCTTGGACTGAAAAATCGCCGGGAGCGATTTGGAACAGCCGCAGGCTGGCCCGAAGGGAGATCTACAGGGAAGTAGATCGTAACGTGCGTACTAAGGTTCGCAACCTACTGGCTCTGGGAACAGGCAAACGCCAGGGCTTGATCTCTGGATGAAAGCGCATGGGTATGCCTGATCTCGCCGTGTGCTCCCTTCTTGTGAACCGCTTGAGTAGCGGACCCGCATGTTTGGTGGTGTGGGGAGGACGGGTTAGAAGCACGCCCTTACCCGAGTGGGAGTTTTATAATGACTGAAGCTATTTACTCAGAACCTCCGTATTCTTCAGATAAATAGTACTGCATGAAATCCGGTCATTTTCTTGATTCATGAAGATCCCGATATAATCCGGCAAGCCAGCCCAAGAAGGCGGTGGCGCGGATGGCCCTGCGTCTTTGGTTTTATACAGGAACACACCTTCGATGAAGGCCACAGTAGCGATACCGTATATCTTTGCAAATTTGAGCGCTCCGGATTGAAAGCTACATGTGGCGAAAATCATCGCCTTATGCGCCTTTACATCCTACATTTTCGCCCATAGGGAGAGTAGCTTTTCCCTTTCAACTGGTCTGCTATAACGTTTGCACTCCACTAGAACAACTATCTGAGCACCATTTAAAATGGTGAGCTGGGCAACCGCATCGAACTCATAGTCTCCGCCAGCGCCGCATAGGTGGCTAAGATGCTTCACCTCAAATTTGTCGAGCATTCCACCGGCATCCCGTAGCCAACCAACAACCTGCTTCTCATACTCTTCGGGCGATATGTCCACAGTACTTGCTGGATTCCAGGGCGACTTAGGATTTCGTTTCGGCACTATCCCTCCCACATACCCAAACGATTCGCATATGTGGCGCGCGTCAAGCGCATCCAAGTGAGCGTAGCAGTTGATACTTACTCATGACCGCCGCCCCTGGTAAACGGGCTTAGTGGACTGGTCACTATCCAAGCTTCGAATGAAGTGTACGATGTCAATGCATCAAACAGAGGAGGCGATCAAACCGTTTCGTGGGGACTTGGTGGTAGGCGCCGAATGCATGTTTTCCTGGTACTGGTTGGCGGCTCTTTGCCTTCGGGAAAAGATTAAGTTCGGGCCATGCTTTGTCTATGAAAGCCATTCATGGCGGTATCCCTGTCTCTTACCCTTCGGGCAGCTTGCTGTCCAAATTTGATCCGGTCAAATTTGTGTGCGCAGGCACGGCCTGACGCAATAAGGAAAAGTTAAGGCAGCAGAAACGACAAGCGTATATTTTAAAAATCCGATTATTTCGGAGAAAAACTCGTTTTGCCTATTGACAAGAGGCGGTCATATAGATGTTAGCATTATTTTTTCCTTACCAGTCTCTCAAGCAAAACATCCTCGATGTTTCGCCGGGAATCAATAACCAATAGCACATAAACCTGCTCTTCATAAATGCGGTAAATCATCCGCCATGGAGGAATGATCAATTCTCGATATTGAATAATGCCTTGATCCTTAAGCTCTGGGACAATTCGGCCCCTTTGGGGAAAAGAGCAAAGATTTGAAGCTTTGGTTTTTATTTTTTTAAGGCTGTCTCTGGCAGCTAACGGACTATCAATGCATATATACTCAATAATGGACTTCAGATCCTCTTCAGCAGCTTGTGCCCATAGCACCTTATAATTTCTTGCCATTAATCAGGAATCAACCAGTTTCTCTAAATCAGAAAATACTTGGTCTTGCGTTTTTGATTTTCCTTTTAGGATGTCCTCCTCACCCAAGGATATCAATTTCATTAATCCTATGGCGTTCCGCATATTTTCGTAACTTTCGGGATCTTGAAGCACGGCTCTCGGTTCACCATTTTGTGTAATGATGATGGGCCGGTGAGTTTCATTTACCTGCTTTAACATATCAGCAGCCTTGGACTTCAGGAATGATATTGGCTTGATATCAGTAGAAATTTTCATAACAATCACCTCCAGTCCTTTTATGGTACTATATTATGGCTGGATGTCAATATTCAACAAAAAATGGTACTTATTGCGCTAACGTTAAAGCTATGCGGCGCTAACGAAGCACAGCGTAGTTTGCGTCCGAACGAGCGTATTGAGTACGCCCGCCATGGGCATGAACTGATGGGGTGCAAGTCTCCCCTGTAGGCGTACCTGTCATGTTCACGATGTGGACTACTATAACTACTAGCCGACGGCGACCCCCCTGCGTCAGACTAGTTGTCGCCTCTATAAAACAGAGGAATTAAACGATGTCCCAACGTTATAGTGACGCATTTAAAGAACAAGCCATAACAAAAGTATTGCAACGTGGTGATAAAACGATACAGGGTATCGCTGATGAATTGAATGTAAACTTGTTTACCCTTAAAAACTGGCTAAAGAAACCTCGAACAACGCCTATGACAGACACCCCGATGAATAAACGCCCAGTTGATAGGTCAATGGCAGAGCGTTTTGCTTTATTAATGGAAAGCGCCGCTTTAGAAGGTGAGGCGTTGAATGCCTTTTGCCGTCAACAAGGTATTTTTCCGCATCATCTTGATCGTTGGAAAGACGAGTTTGTTAAAAAAGCCGATAAAGCCGAACAATCAGGGAAATCCCGATCAGACAGGTCTTTACGGGATGAGATTAAACAACTGGAGAAAGAATTAAATCGCAAGGAAAAGGCCTTGGCAGAAGCCGCCGCCTTATTGGTGCTACAAAAAAAGTGCCGAGCGGG